>PWNY01000430.1 GCA_003557805.1 Bacteroidales bacterium
AAAAGGAAGGCCTTCATGTATTCATTCCTTTCAGGGCTTGCCGAGCCTGTTGGCGCGCTTGTAGGGTTTTTCCTGCTGATGCCCTTTATGAACGAGGTTGTTTTCGGGTTTTTGTTCGCATCGGTTGCGGGAATAATGGTGTTTATCTCTATTGACAACCTTTTGCCAGCCGCAAGGGAGTACGGTGAACCGCACCTGTCACTTTACGGCCTGACTGCCGGAATGGCACTAATGGCAGTAAGCCTTGTCTTCTTTCTTTAATAAAGCCAGTTTTTCAGCAGGGTAGTTACTTCTCCTGGCTGATATAGATGTAACCGCTCCCGTTGCCGGTATCACTCCTGCTGGATGCTCCAAATTCAGTTTCCTCCATTGAAGCCCCATCGGGCCCTTCATCCTCTTCAGGTTCAATTTCCCAGGAGTAGAGTGGGCGCTGCGGTCCATACTCCCTGAAAAACAGTGCAAGGAGGGCACCCGATATCATCCCCATCAGGTGTGACTCCCAGGAGATTTGCTCTCTGACTGGAAATATACCCCATACCATACCTCCGTAAAGGAAGGCGACCAGCATTGAAAGTGCCATCAGCCTGGGATGCTTTCTTATAATGCCGCTGACAAACAAGAATGCTGCAAGGCTGTACAAAACCCCGGATGCCCCTATATGGTAAGAGGGCCTGGCAAAGAGCCATACCCAGAGGCCGGTGATCACCAGTCCAAGGATAAATACCCTGAATGCCACTTCACGGTAAAAGTAGAACAGGGCTGTTCCCAATACCAGCAATGGAATTGAATTTGAAAAAAGATGGGAAAAACTTCCGTGTATGAAGGGGGAAAGCAGAATGCCCTTTAAGCCTGATATTTCAAGTGGATAGATACCCAACTGATAGAGCTCCAGGCCTGAAAGCACAGAGGCAATTTTTATAATCCAGAGCAGGATTACAAAGGCAAGGGGGAATACCAGGCTGGAAAGGAACCTTCCCTTTTCCTGCTTTTTATTACTTTTGTATGGCTTTACGGTTTCCAGCTTTTTTGAAATTGTTTTGGCCCGGTTTTTGGGCCTTTTCACCTGAGTTTTGAACAAAAGTACACATTGTTTTATTCTTTTATTAAGGACTTAATCAAAAACTGAAAAATGGATTTTCTGAATAGATCTATAAACTGGTCCCTGTCTGCGGCCTTTCTTGCGGTGATACTTGTCTCTCAGCCTTTATCAGGGCAGATAAGCCAGACGCAGATGGAGAAACTGCAAAGAGCGGTGCAGTTCATCGAGTTTGCCTATATTGAGAAACTTGAAGATGAAAAGATTGTAGAGGATGCAATCAGGGGTATTCTGAGCGAGCTTGACCCTCATAGTGTCTATCTTTCTGCGGATGAATTGCGCAGGGCAAACGAACCTTTGGAAGGAAGTTTTGAAGGTATCGGGATCCAGTTTAACATAGTAAATGATACAATAGTTGTAATCAGCCCAATACCTGGAGGTCCGTCTGAAAAGGTCGGACTTATGCCTGGAGACAAGATCGTGCGAATTAACGGTGAAAGCTCCTATGGGAGCAAGATCAGCAACCAGTTTGTTCAGGACAGGCTAAGGGGAGAAAGGGGATCGGTCGTGGAGGTAAGCGTTTACAGGATGGGAGTGAGTGAACTGCTTGACTTTTCGATTACCCGTGACCGTATACCTATAAATTCTGTTGATGCCGCTTTTATGGCTACTCCTGAGGTAGGATATATCAAGTTAAACCGTTTTGCCCGTACCAGCATGCGTGAATACAGGGAGGCAAGCCAGAAGCTCCTTGACCAGGGCATGAAACACCTTATACTGGACCTTAATTATAACTCCGGGGGATACCTGGATGTTGCAAAAGACCTTACAGACCAGTTTCTTGACCGGGGTAAACTTATCGTTTATACCGAAGGGCAGGCTTCTCCGACCCAGGAGTTCATGAGTACCTTCAGGGGTAACTTCAAGGAGGGCAAACTGGTGGTGCTCATTAATGAGGGAAGTGCATCGGCAAGCGAGATACTTGCAGGTGCTGTGCAGGACTGGGACAGGGGGCTTATCGTAGGACGCAGGTCCTTTGGCAAGGGCCTGGTGCAGAGGCCATTTGAGCTTCCCGACGGATCCGCAATCAGGCTTACGACAGCTCAATACCATACACCTACAGGCAGAAGCATACAAAAACCATATGATGAGGGTGATGCTGAGGACTATTATCGAGACCTGTCTGAGAGGCTCTCTTCAGGTGAGCTCGTAAGCCCCGAAAATATATCATTTCCGGACTCGCTTAAGTTTTATACAAAGAAGAACCAGCGTGTTGTGTATGGCGGTGGCGGGATCATGCCCGACTACTTTATCCCTATAGATACCAATATGGTTTCCGAGTTCTATTCAAGACTGCTCCGCAGGGGCATTCTAAACAATTTTGGTATCGAGTATACCAACAGGCACCGTTCCAGCCTGAATGAGAGATTTCCGGATGTGGAGAGCTTTATAGACGGGTTCAGTGTGGATTCAGCGATCATGGACGAGATGTACTCATACGCAAATGAACAGGGTATCACCGACGAGGGCGAGGAGCAATCTGAAGAAGTAGTGGAGTTTATGCAAAATCAGGTTAAGGCACTGATCGCCAGGAATCTGTTTGATATTTCTGCTTTTACCCAGGTAGTAATGCAAATGGATAATGCATTTCTGAAAGCGGTGGAGTTAATTGAGGATGATACATTCGAGAAGCTGAACATTCATTACATACAGAATTAGATCGCACCCCGGTCTATTTCGCGCTGAATATCTTTTTTCTTAAGGGTTTCCCGTTTATCATGCAGCTTTTTACCTTTGGCAAGGGCTATCTTCAGCTTTGCGAGGCCCTTTTCATTGATAAACAGTAGTACGGGAATAAGCGTGAGCCCCTTTTCCTCTATCTTTGCTTTGAGCTTCTTTAGTTCTTTTGCTGTAAGCAGAAGTTTCCTGTCCTGCTTGGGTTCATGGTTATTGTAACTGCCGTGCGAATAGGGTGATATATGCATGTTCTTCACAAAAAGCTCATTGCCGGAGAAAGCACAATAGGCCTCTTTAAGGCTCGCTTTTCCTGCCCTTATTGACTTTATCTCGGTACCTGCAAGCACTATACCGGCAATAAAGTCTTCCAGCAAATAATACTCAAAACCTGCTTTCTTGTTTTTGATCTCAATTTTCATACTTCAGCACTATGGAACCTTAATGCGGTTGCGAAGTTAATAAAGAAAAACCAAGGCTTTTAGAAATATACAAATAAAGCGTGATCAAATATTGAAATAAATGTTGCTTAAATAATAAAAAAATATACTTTTGCAAAAAATAACAAACCCGTTACGAGTATGTACTGGACACTTGAACTGGCTTCAAAACTTGAGGATGCTCCATGGCCTGCAACCAAGGAAGAGCTTATTGATTATGCGCTGCGCTCAGGTGCACCCATGGAGGTTATAGAGAACCTTCAGGAAATAGAAGATGAAGGAGATGTATATGAAAGTATTGAAGACATCTGGCCAGATTATCCTACAAAGGATGATTTCTTCTTTCATGAAGATGAATACTGATATGGTTTTTTTTCATAAATCACAGGAATACCGGCCATGAGCCGGTATTTTAATTTATAAGCCCGCTGTTTTTTATGCATGGTTTTGATTAACTTTGCCTTCCTACATAAAAGCAAACCCTTATGTTCAACATAATTAAAAAGATTTTTGGCAGTAAGGCCGAGAGAGACTATCGCGAGATCAAGGATATTTATGAGAAGACCCTGCAGACATACGAGGAGATCAAGACACTTGACAATGATGGTTTACGTGCAAAGACAAAAGAGCTAAAAGAGCGGATATCCGGTCATATTGCTGAAGAACAGCGCCAGATAGATACCCTTAGGGAGTACATTGAGACAAATTATGATATTGATGTTGAAGAGAAGGAGAAGATCTATGAGCAGATAGACCAGCTCGATGACCGGCAAAATGAAAAGGTTGAAGAACTGATGGAGGAGATGATCCCGGAAGCCTTTTCGTTAATAAAGGAGACTGCCCGCCGCTTCAAGGAGAACCCCGAAGTTGGGGTTACTGCCAACGACTTTGACAGGGAGCTTGCTGCAAGCAGGCCAAGCATTGAGATCAGGGGCGAAAAGGCATATTTCAGGAATCAATGGATGGCCGGCGGTAATATGATCACCTGGGATATGGTTCATTACGATGTGCAGCTCATTGGCGGTATACATTTGCATAAGGGAAAGATAGCAGAGATGGCAACTGGTGAGGGAAAGACTCTTGTAGCAACCCTGCCGGTATATCTGAACGCATTATCAGGCAAGGGGGTGCATATAGTTACCGTTAACGACTATCTTGCAAAGCGCGACTCTGAATGGATGGGTATGTTGTTTGAGTTCCATGGCCTGAAGGTTGACTGCATTGACAAGCATCCCCCGCACTCTCCTGAACGAAGGGCCGCATACCAGGCTGATATAACATACGGAACCAATAATGAGTTCGGTTTCGATTACCTGCGCGATAATATGTCGCGTAACCCTGAAGAGCTGGTGCAGCGAAAACTGAACTATGCAATTGTTGACGAAGTCGACTCGGTATTGATTGACGATGCGCGTACACCCCTGATCATATCCGGTCCAACCCCGCAGGGCGAGAAGCATGAGTTTCATGAGATGAAGCCCAAGGTTGAAAAGCTCTACAGCGCACAGAGGATGCTTGTTACAAACCTGCTAGCAGAGGCCCGCAAACTCCTTTTGCCCAAGGAAGGCGAACCCGATGAGAAAAAGGGAGGAGAACTGCTCTTGCGTGCCCACCGCGGACTTCCGAAAAACAAAGCGCTGATTAAGTTTTTGTCTGAACCCGGGATGAAGACCATGCTGCAAAAGACAGAGAACTTTTATATGCAGGAGCAGAGCAAGCACATGCATATAATTGATGATGAGCTTTATTTTGTAATTGATGAAAGGAACAATTCCATCGAGCTTACTGAAAAAGGCATCGATCTTATAACCAGTCAGACTGACGACCCGGGTTTCTTTATCCTTCCCGACATAGGGTCTGAAATGGCTGAACTGGAGAAATCGGACCAGGATGCTGAAAATAAACTGGAGAAAAAGAATGAACTGCTTCGTGATTTTCAGGTAAAGAGTGAGAGGGTGCATACCATAAACCAGCTTTTAAAGGCCTATACTCTTTTTGAGAAGGATACCGAATATGTCATAATGGACAACAAGATCAAGATCGTAGATGAACAGACGGGCGGGATAATGGAGGGAAGGAGGTATTCTGACGGTCTTCACCAGGCAATTGAGGCAAAGGAAAATGTAAAGATAGAAGCAGCCACACAAACATATGCAACCATAACTCTCCAGAACTACTTCAGGATGTACAGGAAGCTTGCCGGTATGACCGGTACGGCCGAGACCGAAGCAGGGGAGTTCTGGAACATTTACAAGCTGGATGTGGTAGTTATACCCACTCACAGGCCGATTATCCGTATTGACAGGGAGGATCTGGTTTACAAGACAAAAAGGGAAAAGTACAATGCAATTATTGATGAAATCTCAGAGCTTGTAAAGGCAGGACGCCCGGTGCTGGTTGGTACCACTTCCGTTGATACGTCTGAGCTTCTGAGCCGTATGCTCAAGCTCAGGTCTATCTCCCACAATATACTAAATGCCAAACAACATCAGAAAGAGGCCCAGGTTGTAAAGGAGGCCGGGCAGGCACGAACCGTGACTATTGCGACCAATATGGCAGGCCGTGGTACGGATATAAAGCTTGGCTCCGGCGTAAGGGAGGCAGGTGGTCTCGCCATTATCGGTACCGAAAGGCATGAATCCAGGCGTGTTGACAGGCAGTTGCGTGGGCGTGCAGGAAGGCAGGGCGATCCCGGTTCTTCACAGTTTTTCGTTTCCCTTGAAGATGACCTGATGCGTGTGTTCGGATCGGGAAGGATCTCATCACTGATGGACAGGATGGGCCTGAAGGAGGGTGAGGTCATCCAGCATTCCATGATAACAAAATCAATAGAGAGGGCACAGAAAAAAGTTGAGGAGAACAACTTTGGCATCAGGAAGAGGTTGCTTGAGTACGATGATGTGATGAACGCCCAGAGGGAGGTGATATACAAAAAGCGCCGCAATGCCCTGTTTGGAGACCGGCTGGCCGTTGATATTGCCAATATGATTTATGATACCTGTGAACAGTTGGTAGTTGATTATCAGGATGTTTCAGATTATGAGGGCTTTACCTTCGAGTTGCTGAGGACATTCGGGGTCGAACCGCCATTTACTGAAAAGGAGTTCGCTGAAACAAAGGCTGAAAAACTAAGCGATGTTCTCTATGTAAAAACCCTTGAAACATACAAGAAGAAGAATGAACACATTGCCGAAACAGCATTACCGGTGATAAAGGAGGTTTATGAAAAGGCCTCGCAGAAATATGAGAATATAGCCATTCCGATTACAGACGGGATGAAGACAATGAATGTCATAGCCAATCTGAAAAAGGCATATGAAACAGATGGCCGTGAAGTATCACTGTCAATCGAGAAGGGTGTGACTCTTACCAATATAGATAATTCATGGAAAGATCATTTGCGTGAAATGGATGATCTCAAGCAGTCGGTCCAGGGTGCTGCCTATGAGCAGAAAGATCCTCTTCTTATATATAAATTTGAGTCATTTGAGCTGTTCAAAAAGATGATACAGAAGGTCAACAAGGATATAATATCTTTCCTTGGCAAGGCCCGCCTTCCTGTAAGGGATCCCGACAAGATACAGAGGGGTACCGAACAGGAGAGGACAGACATGAGCAGGCTGCAAACCGGCAGGAGTGATTTGCCGGGTAGCAGGGGAGGAAAGGAAAAGGCACAGCCTGTAAGGGTTGAGAAAAAAGTTGGCAGAAATGAACCCTGCCCATGCGGCAGCGGTAAGAAATACAAGCATTGCCATGGAAAATCAGGATAATTTATTCTCCTTCGAGACAAAGATCAGGGTCCGCTATGCCGAAACAGACCAGATGGGTTTTGTCTATTACGGGAACTACCCCCAGTACTATGAAGTAGCCAGGGCTGACTCCATGAGGAAGCTTGGTATGACCTACAGGGAGATGGAGGAAAAGGGTGTTGTTATGCCAATAGCGCGAATGGAGATAAAATACATAAGGCCCGCCTACTATGATGACCTGCTTACTGTAAAAACTCATGTTCCTGAAATGCCCCATTCGAGGATGCACTTCGATTATGAGATCTACAACGAAGAAGGGGTACTCATAAACAAGGGAATGACTATCCTGGCATTCATCAAAAAAGAATCGGGCCGTCCCTGTGCAGCACCATCATGGTTTTTGGACAGGTTGCATGAAATGTCCGGTAAACAATAAAAAACGTAATCAGATGAAAGAGATGCGAATCACCCTGGGTGAAAATCTAAGGGTAAATGCCCACTATAAGGGACACATAATTGAAACCGATCAACCTGCTTCAGCAGGCGGGGATGGAAACCACCCTTCCCCGTTTGACCTTTTCCTTGCATCCCTGGGTACCTGTGCAGGTTTTTATGTTAAATCATTTTGCCGGCAGAGGGGAATTTCAGAAAACAGTATTGAGCTGGTACAAAGGATGGAGATGGATAAAACCACCCGCATGATAACAAGGGTAAATATTGACATTATCCTTCCTCCCGGCTTCCCGGAAAAGTACAGGGATCCTGTAATTAAGGCTGCAGGAGCCTGCTCGGTCAAAAAACATATTGCTACAGCCCCGGAGATCGTGGTAAATACAGTAACATCTTAATTATGAAGACATTGGTTATTGGTGCCAGTCCCAACCCGTTAAGGTATTCCCATAAAGCAGTAAAAAGACTCAGGGAATACGGAGTAGAGGTTGTGGCCATTGGTAAGCGGGAAACCACAATTGAAGATGTGGAAGTTATAAAGGGATTGCCGGAACTTTTTGATGTGGATACCGTAACCCTATATGTAGGACCGGCTAACCAGAAGGAATACATAGACTATATTATATCCCTGAAGCCGAGAAGAATTATATTCAACCCGGGAACATACAACAGGATACTGGAGGGTTATGCACGTGATGCCGGCATTGAATGTATTGAGGACTGTACCCTGCTGATGCTCTCTTCGGGTGATTACTAAACCACAGTGGTTTACAGGAATAAATTAAAAGCAAATCAAAAATTATGGATACAAAGGATCTGGGGTTTGACTCCAAATTGATCCATTCTGGTCAGATAGATGACCAGTTTGGCAGTGCTACCGTTCCCATATACCAGACAAGCACATTCAGGTTCAGGGATGCTGATCATGGAGCTGCCTGTTTTTCAGGTGACTCCGACGGATATATCTATACCAGGCTGAACAATCCCACAATAGATGCTCTTGAAAGACTTGCAGCATCTCTTGAAAACGGGTACCGGGGCATTGCCTGCAGCTCTGGGATGGGGGCGGTCAATACAATATACAGCGGAGTGCTGAAGCAGGGAGACCATATGATTAGTACCGATGCGGTGTACGGCCCCTCCAGGGTTGTAATGGAAAAGCATTACAGTAAATACGGAATAGAATCCAGTTATGTGGATACAAGCAATCCGGATAACATCATAAAAGAGATCAGGCCACAGACAAGGATGATCTACATAGAAACCCCCGCTAATCCAACAATGTCTTTGACAGACCTGAAGGCAGTTGCTGAAATTGCAGGGGAAAGGGGTATCATTACTGTTGCTGACAATACCTTCTGCAGCCCCTACCTCCAAAAACCGCTTGACTTCGGTTTTGACATTGTCTTTCATTCTGTTACCAAATTTATGAACGGTCATGCAGATATTGTCGGTGGTGTAATAGTTGTAAAACAAAGGAAGCTGGACAGCATACTGAGACCTATGATGATTAACCTGGGGTGCAATATGGACCCGCACCAGGCCTACATGGTTATCAGGGGGCTCAAGACCCTGTCAGTCAGAATGGAAAAGGCGCAGCAAAATGCAATAAAGGTTGCACGATTTCTGGAAGTTCACCCCAAGGTAGCATGGGTCAAATACCCTGGCCTGGAGTCACATCCGCAATATGAGCTTGCCAGAAGCCAGATGGATGGCCCAGGTGCTATGATAAGTTTTGAAATGAAAGGCGGGCTTAATGCAGGCAAGAACCTTATGAACAAGGTAAGCCTGCCGCTTCTTGCTGTTTCACTTGGAGGTGTCGAATCTCTTATCCAACACCCCGCATCAATGACCCATTCAAAGGTCGATAAGAGTTCCAGGGAGGAATCGGGTATCACGGATGGCCTGGTGAGGTTTTCGGTAGGGATAGAGAATCCAGAGGATATTATAACCGATCTTGAAAGGGCAATGGAAAATGTTTAGTAAGCCTTTTAATTGCAAATTGGGCTATTGCGCAAAAATATTTCTATTTTTGTAAAACGATCAGCATATATTCACCGCCCTGGTTTAATAGGGCATCCAACACTGGTATTATTCAGTGTTCAATAACGAAGATAGCTTCTTAACTTTAATTAGTAACGAGATTTTATTTTTGATGGAAAACAAGGAACAACTGAACCCCAAAACAGAAAATTTATCTGCAGGGGAAGAGAGCCTGTCCGGCAGCAAGGACAAAGAGAACCCAGTAAAAACCCAGGAAGAGGATTCAGCACCACCTGAACCAACCGATAAATCTGATAAAAGGGAAAAACCCTCGGATGGACCTGAATCCAAAACAACTCAAGAGCTCCAACCCAAAAACACTGAGGGACCAGAATCCAAAACCCCTGAAGAGCCTGAATCCAAAACCGCTGAAGAACCTGAACCCAAAGCTCCTGAAGAGCCACGGGAGAAGGAGGAGGTAAAAAGGCCGGATGCTGAACAGGAGGCTGATGACAGTGATACCCTTACTGAAAAGTATGCGGCAATGGACAGGGAGGGTCTCGTTGAAACCGTCGAGCAGCTTGTATCGAGTGATGATGTCAACTACATTAGAAAGCACATCGGATTTATAAAGGTTGCATACCGGAAGTTGCTTCGGGATGAAAACATGGCATCTATCGAGAAAAACCTTGGCAGCAGTGAAGGTGAAGGTGAGGAAGCCAGGCCGGATACCTTTACGGAAAGGTTTGATGCAGCTTTTTCAGTATACAAGGAGAAGAAGGCAGCCTTTGACAAGGCCCTGGAAGTTGAGATGCAACAGAACCTCAAACTCAAGGAAAATATCCTTGAAGAACTTCGCCAGCTTATTGACTCCGAAGAGGAATTAAAAAAGACCTACGACCAGTTCAACGAGTTGCAGGATCGCTGGCGCGCTGTTGGACCAGTACCAAGGGGGGCAAAAGGAACACTTTGGAACAATTACCACTTCCTTGTTGAGAAGTTCTTCGATAAAGTTAACATAAACAAGGAGTTAAAAGACCTTGACCTGAAAAAGAACCTGGAGGCCAAGACCGAGTTGTGTGAGAAGGCCGAGGAGTTGCTGCTTGAACCTTCTGTTACAAAGTCATTTCAGCAATTACAGAAGCTTCATGAAGCCTGGAAGGAGATAGGCCCTGTACCAAAGGACAAAAAAGATGATATTTGGGGCAGGTTCAAGGCGGCCACAGATAAGCTCAATATAAGGCGGCAGGAGCATTATGAGAGCCTCAGGGAAGAGCAAAATAAGAATTATGCTGCAAAGCTTGTACTTTGTGAAAAGGCCGAGGAGCTGATCGCAGACCTGCCTGAGACTCCCCGTCAGTGGCAGGAAAAAACAGAACAGATAAATGAACTGTTCAGTGTATGGAAAACCATAGGTTTTGCCCCGAAAAAGGTTAATAATGAGGTCTGGAACAGGTTCAGGTCCTCACTGGACAGTTTCTTTGAAGGTAAAAAGGAGTTTTTCAGAAAGTACAAAGACCAGCAAAAGGAAAACTATAACCAGAAGCTCAACCTCTGCCTTCAGGCTGAGGCGTTAAAGGACAGCGGGGACTGGAAGGCCACCACTGATGCACTTATAAACCTTCAGAAGGAATGGAAGAGGATAGGGCCGGTACCTGCAAAGTTCTCTGACAAGATATGGAAACGTTTCCGTCACGCATGCGATGTTTTCTTTAACCGCAAATCGGAGCACTTTGCTTCAATAGGCGAGCATCAGGAGGAGAATCTTAAAAAGAAACTTGAGCTGATAGAGGAGGTGAAGAACCATAAATACTCTGATGACAACAAGGAAAACCTTGACACACTAAAGGAGTTCCAGCGCCGCTGGATGGAGATCGGCCACGTGCCTATAAAGCAAAAAGACAAGGTGCAGATCGAGTTCAGAAAGGCCATTGACAGGCAGTTTGAGGTATTGAACATAAGCAAGAAGGTTAAGAACACCCTCTCTTTCCGTTCAAAGATAGATAACCTTAAAGGAGCACCAAATGCGGGTAATATAATCCATAAAGAACGCAATATCATAAACGGGAAAATAAAGAACCTGGAGGCAGATATTAAGGTTCTGGAAAATAATATTGGATTTTTTGCGTCTTCTAAAAAGGCTGATATCCTGAAAGCCGAATTTGAGGAGAAGATAGAGAATGCCCGTAATGAGATCAGCGTACTGAAGGAGAAGATGAGAATACTTAGGGATGCCTGATCCCTGAGCAGGAGAGTGGATATCAGCCGGTAATGTTGCACTTAAAACCCAGTGCCATGAAAAAAGCAGTGCTGTTAACTATACTGGTTGCCTTACTCCTTTGCAGTAACAAGCTCTATGGATCCGGAATAGGGGTGAAGGGAGGACTTAACTTCTCGTCTATCCCCTCAGCCACGGATGTGTGGATCGGTGGCGGCGAACTGAACTCTTCCCGATGGCTTGAACTCCGGAATGACAACTACAGGGGGTTTCACTTTGGTGTATTTGCAAGCATCCGGTTACGTAACCTGTTTATTCAGCCTGAACTGCTATACAGCGAATCGGGGCAGAAGATGGTATACAAAGTGGATCAGACTAACCAGATGGTTCCCTTAAGGGAGCCTTTCACCCCGG
>PWNY01000190.1 GCA_003557805.1 Bacteroidales bacterium
GAACGCCATTACGATCTGGGAAATGATTTTTACGAGCGCATGCTGGGGCCCTGGATGCAGTACACGTGCGCCTACTGGAAGAACGCCGATACCCTGGCCGCGGCCCAGGAAGCGAAGCTGGATCTGATCTGCCGCAAATTACAGCTCAAGGAAGGCGAGCGGGTGCTGGAACTGGGCGGCGGCTGGGGCGGCTTTGCCCGCTTTGCCGCCGAACGGTACGGATGCCGCGTGACCTCGTACAACATTTCGCGTCAACAGGTGGACTACGCGCGGGAATGGTGCCGGGACCTCCCGGTCGAGATCGTCCATGCCGATTACCGCGCCGCCGCCGGGGAATATGACAAGGTCGTATCGATCGGAATCTGCGAACATGTCGGCGCTCGCCATTACCGCGATTTCCTGGGTCTCAAGGAGCGGTGTTTAAGCGAGCACGGGCTCATGCTACTGCATACCATCGGATGCAACATCACCAAGCACGCCAGCGATCCGTGGATCGCTAAATACATCTTTCCCGGCGGACAACTTCCGTCGTTGAAGCAGTTGATCGAAGCCGCCGAGGATCTGTTTATCCTGGAAGACCTGCACAATATCGGCGCCGATTACGATCCGACCTTGATGGCGTGGCATGAGAGTTTTAAACAGCACTGGCCCGAATTCCGTGACGTTTACGGGGAGCGATTTTACCGTATGTTTTCCTATTACCTGCGTTCTTGTGCCGGCGCCTTCCGGGCTCGCGAAATCCAACTCTGGCAATTCGTCTTCTCGCGCAAGGGCGTTCGCGGGGGATATACGCCGGTGCGGTAGCAAGGAGGCGAGAGAATCGGTAGGGGCGTCGCTTGCGACGCCCGTGATTTGCTTTCTTAAAGCACTCAACGCTAGAAAGACCCAATGAAGTTGTCCTATGAAACCCGCCGCGAGCGACTGCTCGCCGAATTCCGGGCCGTGCGCGAACGCGGCGCCGTGCCCCGTCTCGGCAAACGAACGTCCAACCTGTTCCGGGTACGCGATCCGGTGAGACGGGAAGGGCGGCTCGATGTGCGAGATTTCCATCATGTGCTGGCGGTCGATCCGGACAAGCGGGAGGCGGAAGTCGAGGGCATGACGCCCTACGAGTCACTCGTGGATGTCACTCTGGCGCACGGCCTGATGCCGGCCGTCGTTCCACAGTTGAAGACCATCACCATCGGCGGCGCCGTCACCGGAGGCGGCATTGAGTCCTCCTCGTTCCGATATGGATTCGTGCACGAAACCGTGAACGCGATCGAAGTGTTGACCGGGAAGGGCGAAACGGTCATCGCGCGGCCCGACAACGAGCACCGCGAACTATTTTATGGCTTTGCGAATTCGTATGGGACCCTGGGATATGCCCTGCGGTTGTGGATCAAGCTGGTCCCGGTTCAACCTTATGTCCGGGTCACGCACACCGGATACACCGATCCCGATACGTATTTTCGCGACCTGGCCGGGGCCTGCCGTGTTCATCGTGAACAGGACGACGGGGCCGCCTTTATTGACGGGTCCGCCTTTACGGGAAATGAAATCTACCGGACGGAAGGATATTTCATCGATCGTCCGGTGGACCGGGTCAGTCGTTACACGTTCATGAAAATATATTACCAGTCGATCCGGCGGAAGGAGCGGGACTTGTTGACGATTCGCGACTACCTGTGGCGTTGGGATACCGATTGGTTCTGGTGTTCGCGCGCGTTCGGGATGGAGAACCCGGCTCTGCGTTTCCTGTTCGGTTCGCTGGGCCTGCTCAAGTCCACGACCTACTGGAAGCTGCGCGACTGGAACGAGCGATACCGGATACTGCATCGGCTTGGCTTGATGCGTCCGGTTGAATGGGTGATCCAGGATGTGGAAATTCCCGTCGAAAAGGCCGCCGGATTTCTTCGTTTTCTGGTCCGGGAAATCGGCATTCGGCCGATCTGGATCTGCCCGGCGCAGGCTTGGCGGGAGGACGCCGTCTATCCCTTGTACCGCACCGACCCCGACACGCTCTATATCAACTTCGGATTCTGGGGCGGGGTACCGAGCGAGAAGCCGCCGGGTCATTACAACCGGTTGGTGGAAGAGAAGGTCGCGGAGTTGGACGGGAAGAAATCCCTGTATTCTTCCTCGTACTTCACGGAGGAGGATTTCTGGTCCCGCTACAATCGGCCCGCCTACGAACGGCTCAAGGAGCGCTACGATCCGGACAACGTCTTTCCCGATCTCTATGCGAAATGCGTGGGGGGCTGATGGAGAGGCCGGAGACAACAGAAGGCGAAGTTGGGGCGGTAGGCCGGTGGAACCGCCTGTATCGACGCATACACCCTGCCTTGATCGCGGCTCAGCAGGAGCTTCGCCCTCCGGTTCCGTAATGACGGTTATGCACGAAATGGAGGGCGAGGCTCCCGCCGAGCCGGGGTCCATCCACGCACCCGATCTTACTCCGGCTCAGCAGGAGCTTCGCCCTCCAGATTGATGAATAACCCGTATTTTGTCATGGAGGGCGAGGCTCCCGTCGAGCCGGGTTCCCTCCCGAACTCGGTCCTGATTCCGGCTCTGCGGTATATTGACAAAGGATAAACCCTGTTCTATCGTACGGAAGTGAAAGGCAGGTGGACCCGAGCCAACCTGCTTTTTTTGAGCGGTTAAATCAGACCTAATTAGTCCGGATTGGGCGCGCCGATGTTGAAGATCAGTAAAAAAGTCGAATACGGGCTCATGGCGATTTTGCACATGGACTCAATGCGGCGCCGCGACGTGGTGGCGGCGCGAGAGATTTCGGCGCTGTACAACATTCCGCCCGACCTGCTGGGAAAGGTGATGCAGTCCCTGGCGAAGGCCGGCCTGATCGAGTCCGTGCACGGGGCCCAGGGCGGATATCGGTTGAGCCGGCCGCTCGATCGTATCACGCTCGGAGATGTGTTCGAGGCCGTGGAAGGCCCGTTGCACCTGGTGAAATGTTACGAGGAGCCGGCCTGTTGCGAGCAGTATGAGATGTGCAATATCCGGGATCCGGTCATGCGAATCCAGGACC
>PWNY01000049.1 GCA_003557805.1 Bacteroidales bacterium
GCCTCATGCCAAAGGATGTATGATTTTCAGAGGGGCAACCTGAACTTTGACCTGGACAGGCTCAAGCCCCGGCAGTCGTGGGATTCCAAGCTTGAGATGATAATGAAATACTGGGAGGAGGACTCACAGCTGCGTGATATTCTGATAACAGGCGGTGATGCACTGATGAGCTCAAACAAGTCCATACAGAAGATCCTGGATGCAGTATACAGGATGGCCCATAACAAGAAAAGGAGGAATGAAACGCTTGCAGAGGGTGAAAAGTATGCCGAGATCCAGAGAGTAAGGCTTGGAACGCGCCTGCCGGTGTACCTGCCGCAGAGAATTACCCCGGAGCTTGCCGGGATACTGGCAGATTTCAAGAAGAGGGCTTCAGAAATAGGTGTAAGTCAGTTTGTGATTCAGACACATTTTGAGTCGCCCATGGAAGTGACTCCGGAGTCAAAAGAGGGTATTGCCAGGCTTACCGCTGCAGGCTGGACGGTTACCAATCAGCATGTGTTTACCGCCCCTGCGAGCAGACGCGGTCACACAAACAAATTAAGGAAGGTGCTTAATGATATAGGGGTGCTCCCCTATTATACCTTTTCCGTAAAGGGATACCGTGAAAACTCGTTTAAGTTTGCAACCAATGCCCGTGCCTCACAGGAGCAGATGGAGGAAAAGGTGGCGGGCAGCATACCTGCCGGATTTCGCAGGGAGATTCGCTCTTTCCCTTCCGAAGCGGAAAACATGGTGGAGAACATAAACAACCTAAGGGAAAAGGCTGATATTCCCTTTCTCGCTACTGACCGTAATGTGCTCAACCTGCCGGGAGTTGGCAAGAGCATGACATACCGGGTTATAGGTATAACGGCTGATGGAAGGCGCATACTTGAGTTTGACCATGATCATACAAGGTCTCACAGCCCGGTTATTGACAAAATAGGCAAGTTCGTTATAATTGAGTCCAAGTCAATTGCCAGGTACCTCGAACAACTTGAATGGATGGGAGAGGACAGTAAGGAATATGAAACCATATGGGGTTATTCTACAGGAGAGACCGAACCGCGCATGTCGATATACGAGTATCCGGAACTTGACTATGTGCTGACAGGTAAAATCACGAATTACGGAGCCATGGACTAAAACTGTTATCCTTCTGCATTGGTTTCCCCTGCAGGCCTTTTCCCTTCTTCTGGCAGGTTTTTCAGGCCTCCAAGAAGGCTTTTCTGAAAAATGACCAGTATCATTACACCGGTAGTTATGGCAGCATCGGAGATGTTGAATACCGGTCGGAAGAAGATAAACGGCTCACCTGCCCAGAAAGGCATCCATGAAGGGAAACTGCCCCTTATTACCGGGAAGTACAACATATCAACCACCTTACCGTGCAAGAAAGTACCGTAGCCGCCCCCTTCAGGGAACAACTCTGCAGTCTGGTTGAAAAGGCTCTCACTGAAAATCAGCCCGTAAAATGCTGAGTCTATTATATTGCCCAGTGCACCTGCCATTATCATGGAGACACAGACTATCAGGCCGGTTTTTGCCTTATTAACTGTAAGACGGTAAAGGTACCATCCAAGGAATATAACGGCCACGATCCGGAACAGGCTCAGCGCAAGCTTGCCGTATTCGCCCGAGAACTCCATGCCGAATGCCATCCCGTAATTTTCAGTAAAATGGAGGATGAACCAGTCTCCTATGACGGGGATACTCTGACCCAGGGTCATACTGGTCTTAACCAGTATTTTGGAAACCTGGTCAATTATCAGAATGCCGGGTACAATTATCCAGGGGATGTGTTGTTTCCTCAATTGTGCCGCAGTATTATTCGTTTGGCTTACGGTTCATCTTTGCCTCAATACTTAATGTGGCATGTGGAACACTCCGGAGACGGTCTTTTGATATCAGCTTGCCTGTTACCCTGCAAACACCGTAGGTCTTATTCTCTATTCTTATGAGGGCATTCTCCAGGTCGCGGATAAACTTCTGCTGCCGGGCAGCAAGCTGTCCGTTCTCCTCTTTGGACAACACCTGTGAACCCTCTTCAAGAATCTTGAAAGAAGGGGAGGTGTCGTTTGTGTCGTTGGCATTCTGGGTGGTGTATGCCTCTGTAAGGAGCTTGAGGCCATCACGTGCCTCCTCAAGCTTTTTCATGATGATCTCCCTGAACTCCTTGAGTTCTTCATCAGAATACCTTGTTTTTTCGCGTTTGGTTTCCATAGTGTGTGGTTGTTATTTTTTATCTCTTTTTTCTATCAATACACAGGTTTTTATGTCGTCAGCCAGCTCTATCTCTATTTTGCCGCCGTTCTCTATGTTGTCCACAAAACAAAGGTTTGCTGCCAGCGTCTCCGAACAAATATAGTCATTATTATTTAAAATTGCACTTGTAATACCGGGCTGCTTTTCTACCTGAAGATCAATCTTATCCGTAACTTCAAACCCCTTTTCCTTCCTTAGGTTCTGTATCCTGTTAATAAGCTCCCGGGCAATACCCTCATCACGCAACTCATCTGTTATAGTAATGTCAAGAGCGACGGTAATATTGCCTTCATTTGCAACAAGCCAGCCGGGAATATCCTCTGATAATATCTCAACATCCTCGAGTGACAGTTCAACTGTTTTTCCTTCTATATCCACCATCTTTCTGCCGTTCTCTTCTATCTCCTGTATGTCGTCCTGGCCGAACCCTCCAATGGCGGCTGCGATCTTTTTCATCATCTTGCCGTAACGAGGGCCAAGCGTCCTGAAGTTTGGTTTAATTTTCTTTACCAGTATTCCGCTGGTGTCCTCAAGGTACTCGAGCTCCCTGACATTGACCTCTGAAAGTATCAGCTGCTCGACATCACGCAACTTCTCCCTGAACGCTTCATCCAGCACGGGCACCATTATCTTCTGCAGGGGCTGGCGCACCCTTATCATTACTTTTTTACGCAGTGCAAGCACCATTGAAGATAGTTTCTGGGCCAGCTGCATTCTTTCCTCAAGCCCTTTGTCTATCATTTTTTTGTCAGCGGCAGGAAAGTCGGTATGGTGAACCGATATCTCCCTGTAACGGCCCGAGACGGTATTAATATCCCTGAAAAGTCTCTCGCTGAAAAAAGGTGCAATTGGAGCACAAAGCATTGACAATGTCTCCAGGCAACGGTACAGTGTCTGGTATGCAGATATTTTATCTGTAGAGTACTCTCCCTTCCAGAACCTGCGGCGGCTCAGCCTTACATACCAGTTGCTCAGGTGCTGGTCTACGAAGTTCTGTATCAGGCGGGCCGCCCTGGTTGGCTCATAGTCACTGTAAAACTCATCTGTCTTCAGGATAAGGGTGTTGAGCTCTGAAAGAATCCACCTGTCTATTTCCGGCCGTTTCTCAAAGGGCACCTCTTCTTCATCATAGGTAAAGCCGTCAATGTTGGCGTAGAGTGCAAAGAATGCATAGGTGTTGTACAGGGTGCCGAAGAACTTGCGCCGGATCTCCTCAACACCTTCAAGGTCAAACTTAAGGTTGTCCCATGGCTGGGCATTGCTTATCATGTACCAGCGGGTTGCATCAGGGCCGTATGTTTTAATGGTCTCAAACGGGTCAACTGCATTACCCAGGCGCTTTGACATCTTGTTACCTGCCTTGTCGAGAACCAGCCCGTTAGATACAACCGTTTTGAAGGCAACGGAGTCAGATATCATTGTGGCTATGGCATGCAGTGTAAAAAACCAACCCCTTGTCTGGTCGACTCCCTCGGCTATAAAATCGGCAGGGAAGTTGTCCTCGAATAGTTTTTGGTTCTCAAACGGGTAATGGTACTGGGCATATGGCATCGCCCCGCTGTCAAACCATACATCAATAAGGTCAGGTTCGCGGAACATTTTCTTACCGCTCTCTGAAACCAGCACTATATCATCCACGAAAGGCCGGTGCAGGTCCAGTGTCTGATAGTTGTCTTCTGACATGTTTCCGGGAACAAAGTTTTCAAGCGGGTTGCTGTCCATGAACCCTGCCCTGACAGATTTGTCAGCCTCCTCCTTTAGCTGTGCAACTGAACCGACACATATGCTTTCACTGCGGTCTTCAGTCATCCATACCGGCAAGGGCACTCCCCAGTAACGGGAGCGGCTAAGGTTCCAGTCCTGAAGGTTTTCAAGCCAGTTACCAAACCTGCCCGTTCCAGTGCTTTCAGGCTTCCATTTTATGGAACTGTTCAGCTCTATCATGCGGTCCTTGATTGCGGTGGTCTTTATGAACCAAGAATCTAGCGGGTAGTAGAGAATAGGTTTATCTGTCCTCCAGCAGTGGGGGTATGAGTGCTCATATTTTTCGGCCTTGAAAGCCCTGTTCTCTTTTTTGAGCTTTATAATGATATCCACGTCAACAGGTCTCTCCTCGGGGGGGTCGTTCTCGCCAATATATTCAGGCTTAACGAAGCGGCCGGCAAACTCACCCATCTGCTCAACGAAACGCCCCTTTTTGTCAACCATGGTAAGTGCCCCCAGGTTATAGTCCCTGCCCACCTTGAAGTCGTCTGCACCAAAACTGGGTGCTATATGTACAATACCTGTACCCTCTTCGGTAGTAACAAAATCACCAAGTACCACCCTGAAGGGGTCGCCGCTTTCAGGTTTTGCATAAGGCAGAAGCTGTTCATACCTAATGTTCTCAAAGCTTTCCCCCTTGTATTCACCAACAATTTTGTAAGGGATTTTCTTATCCCCATCCCGGTAGTCCTCAAGGGGGATCTGGCTGTTTTCATGGCTGAACAAACTGCCTGCAAGCTCTTTGGCGATAATGACCTGTACGGGTTTGTGGGTGTAGGCATTGAAGGTCTTTATTTTAACGTATTCTATATCCTTTCCCACGGCCAGGCCTGTGTTGCTTGGCAAAGTCCAGGGTGTTGTTGTCCATGCCAACAGGAACACCTCTTCATCATCTTCAAACAGGAACCCGGATTTGTCGTTTCTTACAACCTTGAATTGCGCAGTAAGGGAATTGTCTTTCACATTGCGGTAACAGCCGGGCTGGTTAAGCTCGTGGGTGCTCAGGCCAGTTCCCGCAGCAGGAGAATAGGGTTGTATGCTGTAGCCCTTGTAAAGGAGTCCTTTCTCAAATAGCTTTCCAAGAAGGTGCCAGACAGATTCAATATACTTGTTGTCGAATGTGATATAGGGGTCGCTCAGGTCAAGCCAGTAGCCCATTTTACGGGTCAGGTCGTCCCAGGTGTCCTTGTATTTCATTACATCCTTGCGGCAGGCCTGATTGTACTCATCTATTGAAATAGACTTACCGATATCCTCCTTGGTTATACCAAGAAGCTTTTCCACCCCGATCTCAACAGGCAGCCCGTGGGTGTCCCATCCTGCCTTGCGCTTTACATAGTAACCTTTCTGGGTGCGGTACCTGCAAAATATATCCTTTATGGCCCTGGCCATTACATGATGAATGCCCGGCAGACCATTAGCGGAAGGAGGGCCTTCATAGAAAACCCACGACTTACAGTCTTTGCGTATTTCGAGGCTTTTTTCAAAAACACTGTTCTTTTCCCAGAAATCGCTGACCTCCCTGCCAGTGCCGGGCAGGTCAAGGTATTTGTACTCTTTGTATTTGGGCATTTTTTAAGGTAAATTATTTTTTATGCCATTTAAGATATTTCGAGCTGCTGTTTTTCAGGCATGTAATTAAAATTCCAAGCCGCAAAATTATAAAAAAAAGAGCTAATTATTACCCTTTTAAAACTTCAGGTGAATTTTGCCCTCTTAATTTAACAATATCAAAACTGAAATAACACAAACCGCAAAAAATTGCTTGTAAAAAACAAAAAAATGTATATTTGTAGCCAAAAAAGCATAAAGTACAGATATGGGCGTATATTTTATGGATTCATTGTGCAGGAAGTGTCCCCATTTCAGCAAGAACCCCTGCCGTTATAAAATAAATTTCTACAAGAACGTTAAATTAAAAAACCCCAGGTATAAACTTTTGCATAAGTGCCAGCAATACAGCAGGTTGTTTGAAGTTGGCCAGACAGTTGTAATCGATCTTTATGACAGGGTCCGCAATGAAAACGGGGAAATTGAGGAAATCCTGGCACACAGGAATGTGCCAGGTATCGTCAGGGGCGTAAACGGTTGCAAATTCCAGGTGGAACTACTTGAACCACATGTTGTAAGGTTCAGGAAGGGAGGAAGGAAAAAACCTGAAAAGGGCAATGTGATCTTTAAGTGTTCAAAAAATGCAAAGGATATCAGGCCGCTTATCTTTTGCAAGAAGTCGATAATGGCTGACAGGCAGGGGTACATTCTTTGGAGGAAAAAGCATAAGGGGGCAAAAAGGGGTTGATAGAACAGATATAAAATCCTTTTTAAAAACTGACTACCTTTGTGGTTAGCCAAAATAAGGCTTGGTAAACTTTAATCTGAAAAATGAAGAGGCTCTTATATTTTCCGGTGCTGTTGCTTTTTATTAGCAATACCCTTTTTGCACAGCTCAGTCTTCCCGGAACCCCGCCCGGTATTTTACCGGGACTGTCCGATACCGCATTGCTTTATGAAAGGATGCCTGAGGTTGATGTTGTTGCACTACTTGCAGAAGACAGGCTTATGGAGATCCGCGGGGATATTCCCTGGCGTTTCGGTGAAAACATTGAAGTGGCACTTAACCCGGGTAATTCCGGGAGGTGGCAGGAGCTTCCTGATGGTAGCCGCCTCTGGAGGCTTGGGATAAGCTCTCCCGGCGCATACAGCCTAAACCTCCTTTTTGATGACTACCGCCTGCCCGAAGGGGCTGAACTGTATATTTACCCGGCCTCGGAGAGTTTTAGGGATGCCCGGGAATATTACCTGGGGGCCTTTACCCACCTGAATAACCAGGCTGACGGTTATTTTGCAACAACTCTTGTTCCTGGCGACTCCATTGTAGTGGAATACCTTGAGCCTGCCGGTGTTGATTTCAGTGGCAGGCTTAATATTTCAAGGGTGACGCATGCTTACCGCGACCCGATGAGTTTTACAAAGGGTTTTGGTGATTCAGGATACTGCAATGTGAACGTTGCCTGCGACATAGCAAGTGGCTGGGAGGACCAGATCAATTCGGTGGTATTGCTGTTGTCGGGCGGAAACAGCTTCTGCAGCGGGGTTGTTGTTAACAATACAAACAATGATGGCAGGCCTATTTTACTATCGGCTTACCACTGTGCATTTGCCGGTAATACTGAACGTAATCCCGCAGGCCTTGTCGCATGGTTCAACTGGCAGAGCGAAACCTGCGAGGACCCGGCCTTCCCTCCACCCCATGATGCACTGAGCGGGGCTTCACTGCTTGCAAGGAACAGCACGTCTGATTTCTGGCTCCTGGAGATGAACCACAATATACCCGAATCCTACAATCCTTATTATGCAGGCTGGAACAGGGACCTGTCAAGTGAGATCAATGAAACTATAATCGGAATACACCATCCCAGGGGAGATATTAAGAAGTTCAGCTATTCGGAGGGCGGGGTGCAGTCGAGCAGCTACCTGGGTAACCCGGGTACAGGCCTTTCTCACTGGAGAATAACTTGGGACGGCGGTACAACTACAGAGCCCGGGTCTTCAGGATCCCCGATATTTGACAGCCGGGGGCGTATACTGGGTCAGCTCCATGGCGGATATGCAGCCTGCGGTAATACATTGCCTGACTGGTACGGCCGTTTCGGGGTTTCATGGACGGGAGGAGGAAGTCCCGGAAACAGCCTGAGTAACTGGCTTGACCCGGTAGGTTCCTCACCGCAAAGCCTTAACGGCTTTGATCCGTTTGGTGAGGATGTCGAGGAGGTGGCGTCGTTTTCTGCTTCTCCCGGAAATGGGGGTGAGGTGGTTCTCGAATGGGAGGCAAACCCTTCAGGTGACCCGGTATTGATTGCAATTTCTGAAACCGGGGAGTTCAGTGATCCGGCCGGTTATTATTCAATCAATGACAACATAAGAGAGGACGGGAAAGTCATATACATTGGTTACGGTGATCAACATCTTGTTGAGGACCTGGAAGACGGCAGGGAATATTTTTTCCGGGCCTGGTCTTTCAGCAAGACTCCTGTATACTCAAAAGGGACAGATGCACAGGTGCTTACAATTTGCCCGGCATATACTCTCCCGTTTGATGAACATCTTCTGCTTCCCAGGCTTCCCTATTGCTGGCAGAATGAAATCCTGTCGGGTGAGGAAGCGTGGAGCTGGATCCATAATGATGATATAGATTTTGGAGGATCGGTGGTTGGTGAATACAGCCTCTTTTTTCCTGGTGATATTGAATATGAGGGTTCCAGGGCGCGCCTTATAAGCCCGGTTTTTGATCTCTCGGGTTACGAATTAGCCGGGCTGAGCTTTTATATCGCCCTGACGGGTAATAGTGTCGGTTCCGGCAGGCTGGACCTTATCTGCCGCGACCACCCTGAAGGGGAGTGGGAAGTGCTTTACTCGTTCACACAGCCTACAGCTGGATGGGAGCTTAAAATGGCAGAACTGCATCCGGGACAGGAACTGTTCCAGGTAGGGTTCGAGGCGGAAGCAGGTACTGAGGGAGCTGTTTACCTGGACAGGATATCAGTTACAGGAAAATATGAGGGTGATTTCCCTGCCCCTTTTAATCTTTCATTGTCTGGTTCCGGAAACGACTGGGTGGAAATTGAATGGGAGATTGACCAGGTTTTGCCGGGTGAGGGCCCCGTACTTGAAGGGTTTGGTATATACCGTGATGCTAAACACATAGGCACCATTGATGATCCTCAAACTACGGCATATATTGACAGCGGCCTGGCTGTGGGTGACTACGAGTACCAGGTGAGCGCACTTTACAGTGACCCAGACTGGGAAACAGTTCTGGATGAAGAAGAAAAGTTATTTGTTCAGATCAGTGCGGGTGAAGTAACATACAGGCTTGACCTGGATACCGTGGGTCCCGGCATAACTTATCCCTTGCCTGGCACATACCATTATAACCAGGGTGCAAAACCAATGCTTCAGGCTGAAGCCGTTGCCCATTCTGAGTTTTCTTCCTGGCATGTAGACTCACAGGAGTACTCCGGTGAAAGTGAAATCATCCTGGAAATGGAAGGTGACAAATATGTTGAGGCTGTTTTCCGGCGCAATACACATTCAATCGTCCTTGGCTCTGTACCTCCCGGCATAGGGGAACAGACCGGGGGCGGCAGCTACACCCACGGAAGTGTCTCAACTATATTTACCTCTGTGCCGTCTGACCGGATTTTCCTCTATTGGTCAATGGATGGCAATGTGATAAGCACCAGGCAGGCTTTCCCATATACAGTAACCAAAGATGCTGAGCTTTTTGCACACTTTTCAAGCTATATTTTTGAAATAGTGGCAAATGTTTATCCCGGTGGAGGAGGGTCGGTTTCCGGGGCAGGAGTATATGAGGAAGGAAGTATGGCCAGGCTTGAAGCAATACCTGGAGATGAATATATTTTCCTGCACTGGGAAGAGGATGGTAAAATAGTACAGTATGAACAGGTGTATGAGTTCGTGGTAGCAGGTGACAGATCGCTGACCGCGGTGTTCGGGTTAAAGGAGTATGAGCTGAATGTATTTATAATACCTGAAGCCGGGGGATCAACCACTCCCGCTCCCGGAACATACTCCCATATCTCAGGAGATAATGTGCTCCTGGAAGCTGATGCCAGTAATGGCTGGACCTTCAGCCACTGGGAGGTAAATGGTCAGCTTGTCCAGTCGGGAGCAGGACTTGAAGTGGTAATGGTAGAGGATACCGATGTAACTGCCGTGTTTGACAGGGAGGAAATAGTGGTATTCCCTAATCCCGCCAGTGATATACTGAATGTTGAGTGGCCGGCCGGGAAAAACATCGAAGAGCTGCGGCTGACAGATATCAATGGACATATAATTACAAGGCAGAAACCACCGGCCACTCCGGGTGACTTGTTCGGGCACACACGTATTTACCTGCCCGGGGAAGCCCAGGGGCTGTATATACTTACAGTATTTACCACCAATGAGACCTTTCAATTTAAGGTAGTCGTGTACTAAATCAATCAAGAGTGCCGTGGAGATAGTATTTATAATTTCATCACCGGCCAGGGAGGAGAATGTAGGTGCAGCTGCCCGTGCGATAAAAACCATGGGAATAAATGGTCTGCGCCTGGTAAATCCCCTGTGTAACCACCTTGGTGAACGTGCCCGGGCAACTGCACACGGTGCGGCAGACATTTTGGAAAGGGCTGTAGTATTTGACAGCCTGGAAAAAGCACGGGAGGACATACCGTTTCTGGCAGGCACTGCTGCAAAGAAGAGGAATATAAGGGAGGACCGTCACCCGCTTGAAATTTTGCCGGGTATCCTGCTGTCAAAATCAGGTATGCTGGAAAAAGCCGGTGTTGTTTTCGGGGGTGAAGAGTCAGGACTGTCCAACCGCGAGATCGACACATGTGACATTCTTACCACAATACCGATGGCTGGCAGGTATCCCTCGCTCAACCTGGCACAGGCGGTTATGTTATATGCCTATACATTATCGGAGATAAGCCTTGGTTTGAAGCAAAAGCAACAGAGGAAGGCAAGTTTGCCGGAGCTTAAAGTGGTAAAGGGAAAGGCATTGCAGCTGCTTGATGATGTCGGCCTGCCTGGGGACCATATTATTCACAGAAGGATCATGGAAAGACTTATGATGCTTGACCGGGAGGACATGCACCTTTTTCATTCATTCTGTAAATTTTACCTGAAAAAGTACCACGGCAGGGTTAAATAGCCTCTTTGTTGTCGCAGGGCCTGATCCTGCGTACAAGGCTGAAAAACACAGTGCGCACCCTTCTTCCGAAAATTAAAGAGGAAGCAATACAAACAAGGGAGAAAAGGAAAACCGTTAGTGGCACCCAGATTAGTTCTGCAATAATTCCTGCCAGAAGGCTCCCCAAAGGGGTTATTCCCATAAAGGTAAGGCTGTAAAGCGAAACAACCCTTCCCCTTTTGTCTTCATCAGAGATGCTCTGGATCAGGGTGTTGGTGCTGTTGAAATGAACAATCATCCCAAATCCGGCAAAGGCAAGGGCAACTATCGATAAAGCGGCGAAACCCGAAAGGGCAAACACTGACAGGCCCACTGCAAACACAAGGGCTGCACGGAAAGTAATAAGCGGTACTTTCAATGTATTCTTTCTGGATGCCAGGTAGAATGCACCGGTAAGAGCTCCGGCGCCAAGGGCCCCGGTAAGAAAACCGAGCATTTGTGAGTCACCCCCCAGGATTTCTGCAGCAAACAGCGGTAGCAGAGCCTGGAAGGGTAACCCGAAAAAGCTGCTTAATGCAACCAGGGTAATCAGGTATCTCAGAGAGCGGAATGTCCATGCATATCCAATGCCTTCTTTCAGCTGGCTTAGTATTGACCCAAACCTGGGTTTCCTTTTTTTCTTTTGGATGCGCATGGCCAGCAGACAGGCAATGACAGCCAGGAAAGTCACCCCGTTGATGAAAAAACACCAACCCTCTCCTACCCAGGAGATGAGAAGACCCCCGATTGGCGGCCCGATAAAACGTGCCAGGTTGTATAGTGACGAGTTCAGAGCAATGGCATTTGCCAGGTCCTCTTTGCGGGTGATGATATCCGGGACAAAGGATTGCCTGAAAGGAGTGTCGAATGCAAGGACAATGCCATTAATCAGTGCCAGTGCTATAATAATGCTCACATTGATCAGCTCCGTCAGGGTAAGCCAGGCAAGAGTGAATGCCACAAACATTGAAAGTATCTGGGTTAGAACGATAATCCTCCTCCTGTCCCACCTGTCGGCCAGTACACCGGCAAAGGGAGTGATGAACAGTGAGGGTATCTGCAGGGCAAAGGTGATGGTCCCAAGCAGCAGGGCCGAACCAGTTAGCCTGTAAACCAGCCACCCCATTGCTATGTTCTGTACCCATACGCCTATCAGGGAGATGCTTTGACCATAGTAATA
>PWNY01000023.1 GCA_003557805.1 Bacteroidales bacterium
ACCGTGACCTTGTCGCCAACTTTGCAATCAATTATTATACCGTGAAGGCAGATCCCTATCCTGCCGGCGGGGGCACCATTAACGGCCAGAGTAGTTTCTCGGAAAGTGTAATGCATGGAGAAGAGATAACCCTGACAGCAGAGGCGGCAGATGATTATGAGTTTGTGGGATGGATTGAAAGAGGATCATATATTGAAGGTGCTCAACAGGAGTATACTTTCACAGTTACCGAAAACAGGACCCTGATTGCGAACTTCGACGCCGAATCCGCAATAATATATGCTGAAGCAGTACCTGAAGAAGGGGGAATCATCGAGGGGGATGGAGTGTTCCATATCGGTGATGAGGTTACCCTGACCGCCACCCCTGCAACAGGCTACCACTTCCTATACTGGAAGGAAGAAGATGATATAGTCTCTGAATCCAAAACCCTACAGTTCACTGCACTGGGCAACCATTATCTATATGCCCATTTCGAGCTGAACACATATATTGTGACAGCCACACCCAATAACCCCGATTATGGCACAGTAAGCGGTTCAGGCGAATACAGCCACGGCCAGGAAGTGTCGCTGGAAGCCATTCCAAATGAGGGCTTTGGTTTTATGAACTGGACCGAGGAAGGTGAGGTTGTTTCAAGCAATGTGACCTATGGCTTTACGGCTACATCTGATCGCAACCTTGTTGCAAACTTTGAGGATCTGAGCCCCCCACCAGAATATTTTACCCTCAGCCTTGGTGTAAACCCGGCAGGTGGGGGTGAAGTGTTCGGGGCAGGTGACTACGAGGAAGGCGAGGAGGTTGCGGTATTGGCAAACTCAGCAAGCAACTATACTTTTTTAAACTGGACCGATGAAGACGGTCAGGTGGTTTCAGGGCAGCAGGAGTATGAGTTTTTTATGCCTGCAAGGGATATGGAACTAACCGCCAACTTTGAAGCCGTGACACATAAGATCACTGCAACGTCCGGCTCCGGCGGGAGCATAGACCCTTCAGGAGAAGTCATGGTTGAGCATGGGGGTTCCATGCAGTTCGATATAATTGCTGATGATGGCTACGAGATATATGATGTTATTGTCGATGATCAGAGCGTGGGTGCAATCAGCCAGTACACCTTTGAGAACGTTACCGGGGATCATCAAATCCATGCTGAATTTTCAACGGTTAAATTTGATGTTACTTTCAATGTGGATATGCGGTGGGTAACGGTTGAATATTTTGGGTATGACTTTGACCATGGAAACGATAATGTATACATTACAGGCGATCTGAAAGGGGATTGGACAAGGCCGGGAGATGACCCCGATAACCAGATGATGACCCCCGGGGACGATAATATGGTCTATTCCATAACCCTGTCACTGGAGCAGGGCACATACTATTACAAATACTATATTAATGAAGGCTGGGATGGAGCCGAATGGGAAGAGGGGAATGACCGTAGCATAACTGTCTCTTCAGACAAGGAGGTGTTTGACTGGTTCGGCAACCTGGATGACCCTACAAATATCCAGGATCCTCAGGTGATGCTGGATATAAATGTATTCCCTGTACCTGCGAATGACCGTATAACGGTAAGAGCAACAGCTGTTATGAAAGAGCTTGTCATTATTGATATGCTTGGCAAGCAGCTGCTTGGTTTCTCACCTGATGATATTGTATATGAGGCTGATGTGTCATCACTCAGGAACGGGATCTATTTTATAAGGGTTAAGACAGAGGATCAGGTAAGAACAGTCAGAGTACAGATTAGCAGGTAATAAAAAAAAGAGCTGCCCCGCGAAATCACGGGGCAGCTACCAAATAACACGGCTACCGGATAACCGGTTTGAAAATCATTTTAGTTAACTACCTGTATCCTTGTTGCAACCCTGTTGTTACCGATTGTAAGTACAACAAGATAGATACCGGTGTTAAGACCCAATAACTCCTGGGTGACCTGGTTGTAACCGGCTGGTAATATACCCAGATCCATATTCCTGACCCTGACACCTGAGATTGTGTAGATATCAATCGAAGTGTTCCTTGGGCCGTTTAGTTCAAAGCCAATTACTGCATAATCCCTAACAGGGTTAGGATAAACGCTGAAACGGATCTCTTCGGCCAAAACCTCGGTGATACTGGTTTCGCTGTCAGGAACAAGAACTGCATCAATAACGTGTACCACTCCATTATCAGCTTCAATGTCAGCCAGAATTACCTGTGCGTCATTGATAAACACACCCTCAGCATTAATTGTAACGGTAATATCCTCTCCAAACAGGGTTGTTATTTGCTGTCCGTCACTCAGGTCTGTTGAAAATGCCATGGCTTCAACTACGTGATAGAGCAGAATATCTGTAAGAAGTCCTTCCGGGTCGTCAAGCAGCTCCTCCAGTAATCCTTCCTCGAGTGCGTCAAAGGCTGCATTGGTTGGTGCGAATACCGTAAAGGGACCATCACCGCTTAGTGCTTCCACAAGGCCTGCAGCCGCAACAGCTGCTGCCAGGGTAGTGTGATCTTCGCTTTCAAGTACTATGTCTACCACACTTCTGGGAGGAGCCACAACACCATCGTCACCAATAGTCAGCTCAAATACGGGGTTTGAACCTGGTTCGTTCCATGTCCAGTCTCCTCCAAAACCTCCGGCAATGAACACACTGTGCTCTTCCGGGTCAAAAACAAGGTCACCGACCTGGGTGCCGGGAGTGATCTGCAAATTAAAAGTGATCACGTAACGACCGTTCGATTTTTCTGAGTTGAACTGCTTATCCCCTGGCTGAACTCCCCATACATCCTCAACGGCTTTGTCCATGTCGACAGTAACGGACCGGTTCGGGTCACCTTCCCACTCGCCATATGACCAGGAGGGCTGGTCTGCAACCAGGAAATACTTGTATTCCACTTCACCCTCAGGAAGCAATATAGATATGGAGTATTCAAGTGGTTCCTCTTCGGCAGGTACCAGTACTGCATCAATAACATGTACCACACCATTTTGTGCCTTAAGGTCAGCCACCACCACCTGTGC
>PWNY01000347.1 GCA_003557805.1 Bacteroidales bacterium
ACAGCACCATAGAAAACCGGTACATGTTCATTATCTTCATCATGGCTGAAAAGGGGAAGGTACATCGGTATCTTGAGCACATCATGTCCAAGTTTTTTGATAGATTCATAGTACTTGCTGTCGCGAAGGCAGTTACCGCAATAAAAGCTTCCTCCTGAACCAGGTATAATATGGGCTATCTTCATTTTCATAATCGAACTCACCTTTCGTCCTTAATTAACAAGAAACATGTTTATTTGCCAAAACACCACACTGTACCATCCGTGGTGCCCAAAATAATCCGGTTTTCATATATGGCAGGACTGCCAGAAACAGCACTGCCTGTTTCAAACACCCACTCTCTTCTGCCTGTATCAATATCTAAAAGCAAGATATCACCCCTCATATTTCCTACAAGCACCCTGTTGCCGTCTGTTACGGCCGAAGATTCGACCCTGCTCCCAGTATTGGTCCTCCATTGTACCTCTCCTGTGTTTTTGTCAAAATTGTATACAAACCTGTCACGGTTACCAATGATAACCATGTTGTCATATATTGCCGGGGAGGCCACAAATGGCAGTTTCCTGTCATCATCTGTCCAGCTCCACAATATCTCACCTTTTAGGTAGTCCACAGCGGTAAATCTTCCATCGTAATCACCAATGTATGCAATGCCGTTTTCCAGTGCGGGAGATCCGGCTACATAGCTGGCAATTTCTATCTCTGGAAGCCCGTCCCCCCTCAGCAGGTCAACCCTGTGCAGGTATCCGTCGCAGCCACCAAATACTGCCAGGTCATTTTCAATTGCCACAGCTGAGTGCAGGTAGTGATAGAGTTCATATTTCCAAAGGGCCTGTCCGCTTTCAGCGTCTATTGCGTGAAGGTAGTAATCGTAACTGCCTACCAGCAGTATATCCCTGTTACCGTCAGACCAGATATTAGGGGCGGCAGCTATCTGGTTATCACTTTCATACTGCCAAATAAGGCTTCCGTCTTCAAGTTCAAGACAAAACAGGGTGCCGTGCAGGTTACCGATATACACCCTGCCATTATGTATCAGGGCAGGAGCTTCGATGGTATTACCGGTATCGAACTGCCATAAAAGGTCTCCGTCAATGCTCACACAGTATACAGTACCATTACCAGAACCAATGATTATCCTTGAGTCGTAAATTACAGGGGTGGACTTGATCTCCAGGCCCGCGTCGAATGTCCAGAGCAATTCAGGATTGGAAGGAATTGGGCTGCCTGATAATCCGGTAAGCTGTTTATCGCCCCTGAATATTCTCCAGCCTGAGTCCATAGCAAAGGATGGTATGGCTGTAATTGCATGTATGGAAATAAATATTATAATACCTTGCAACAAATAAAAAGTATGACAGGTTCTATTCATATTTTTCACTTTTTTTGGTTTCACCGTCCTTCAGTGAAATAGCTCCGGTGGGACAGGCTTTGGCCAGCAGGGAGCCGGCCTTTTTTATTGAATGCTTAATGCTTTCATTGAATGGCACTGCTATTTCAACATCATAACCCCTTCCCATGTATGTGAGGCCAGGTCTTTCTTCCTTCCTTGCAGCCAGCCTGACACAAATGCCACATTTTATACATTTACCCTGTTCGTAAACCACAATTTCGTGATCTGTCAGCTTGTTAACTGCTTTTCTGTCCTCAAGGCTGAACCTCCTTTGTGATGCACCATATTTATGGGCCATTACCCGGAGTATGCATTCTGTTGGCTTAAGGCATTCACAATGCATACAACGCCTGGCTTCACTGGCTGCTTCTGTTTTTGAAAACCCACCGCTGACATTGTCTGAAGGTTCAATTCTCTTTTCAGATGATACTCCCTTCATGTATACCGGGAACTCCTCCTTTTTTAAACGTCCGATACGTGAATTGAATGGCTTTGGTTCTCCTGCAGGGGAGGTGCCGCTAAGCAGCTGTTCTATACTGAAAGCAACCTCCTTGCCCTGTGCTGCGGATCTTATTGCCAGCCTGGTACTCCTGTTGACATTGCCCACTGCAAATACATTGGGTATGCTGGTAAGGTAGCTGTTTTTGTCAACACTTACCTGCTTTCCGTTGTTAGCCAGTCCCCACTCACCGATTTCTTCAGTGAAATTTCCGGTTGCAATGACAACTGCATCGAACTCTTTGATAATTTTTTCAAATCCTTCCTTATTCACCCTGGTATCCGGATGGTAAGTAACCCCTGTATCAAGAATGAGGCTGGTTTCTTTGTCAAGTACCTGTCTGGCAAGCCTCTTTTCATCGATCTCATATCTGAGGGCTCCTCCGGGTAGCGGCTTGCTGTCATAAAGTGTACAGGCAAACCCCTTTAACTGCAGATACCATATTGCCGACAGTCCGGCAATGCCGGCTCCTATTACCGCGATTTTGCCATCCCGTGACTTTTTTCTGTCAGTCACGATACTGGCCTGGTCACCTGCATAGCGTTTCAAAAGGCATATTGATACCGGCTTGTCAATGTCCTTGCGATGACAGGCCCCCTCGCAGGGGGCTGGGCAAATCCTGCCAAGTGTGGCTGGCATTGCAATGTCTCTCATAATTACCTCAAGGGCCTCTTTTGTATCACCTTCTGCAATGCAGCGGTTCATAAGCGGTATGTCCATATTTGCTGGACATGCAATACGGCATGGAGCTTCACAATCGCCAACATGTTCTGAAAGGAGCAATTCTAGCGCGGTTTTTCTTGCAAGCTCTGTTTCCTCATCGTCTGTAATTATGTCCATGCCGTCAGCAGCAGGGAATGAGCATGAAGGGATCAGTGAGGATGTTGACCTGTCCCTTACCACACATATCATGCAAGATGCAAAGTGGCCTGCCTCCCTGTTATAGCACATTGCAGGTATCTCAATACCCTCCTGCGTGGCTGCCTCAAGGACAGTCATACCTCTTTTAAAAGTTACTTCCCTGTTATTTATCCTTAACTTATCCATTCCTTAACTTATCTTTACTGCAGCAGCAGGGCAGGCCTCCCTGCATATATCGCACCTTGTAC
>PWNY01000072.1 GCA_003557805.1 Bacteroidales bacterium
CTCCGGGAGTTGGCCCACCGATACCGGGTTCGGGAGGGACTCGGGGCCACCCTCCACACGACGGAGTTGGTCCACGAGGCGTGGCTCCGTTTCGGCGATGACGAACGGGTGGTCGCTCGAGGCCGAGCCTACTTCTTCGGCGCGGCCGCCCAGGCCATGCGCCGGGTCCTGGTGGATGCGGCCCGGCGCCGGGCCGCGGCGAAGCGGGGGGGAGACCTGGCCCGGGTTACGCTGGGAGAGGAGCAGGTTGCCGTCGACGGGTACGCCTCGGACCTCCTGGATCTGGATCGTGCCCTCTCCCATTTGGACCGGGAGCATCCTCGGCTGGCGCGGGTGGTGGAGCTCCGCTTCTTCGGTGGCCTGAGTGTGGAAGAGACGGCGTCGACCCTTGAGGTGTCTCCTCGGACGGTGAAGGGGGACTGGGCGTTGGCCCGGGCCTGGTTGCACGAAACCCTGGACGGCGGCCGCCCGCCGGGAGGATAGATGGACGGGGCCCAGACGCCGACTCCCCGGTGGGAGCGGATTTCCCATCTGTTCCAGGAAGCGCTGGAGCTCTCGCAGTACGACCGGGCAGCATTTCTGGAAGAGGCCGCCGGTGATGATCCGGACCTCCGGGAGCGGGTGTCGTCCCTCCTGCTGGCCCACGATGCCGCCCGGGAGGGAGAGGATCGGCTGGGCGGGTTGGTGTCGGGGCTGGAGGCTGGTCGGGCCGCTTCCCTGCTGCGACACGCGACGTGGGCGACCGGGGGCCCCGAGCCTCCTTCCCGGGAGTCTGATCCTGGCTCCAGCGCCCATGGTCCCGCCACGGATGGCCCCCTCCCCGGAGAGATGGTCGGTGGCTACCGCATCCTGCGGCGGTTGGGACGGGGGGGGATGGGGTCGGTCTACGAAGCCCACGACCCGGTGCTGGACCGGATCGTCGCCCTCAAGTTCCTCTCGTCGCGGGGTGGCTCGGACGCTCGTCTCCTGGAGGAGGCTCGGGCTGCATCGGCCCTGGACCACCCGGGAATCGGCACGGTCTACGAGATCGCAACGGACGACGGCGGGCGATCCTTCATCGCCATGGCCCGCTATCCCGGCGGCACGCTCCGGGATCGACTCCGGCGGGGTCCCCTGTCGGTGGATGAAGCGGCCCACATCGGAGCAGCGGTGGCCGAGGCCCTGGGCGCGGCGCACGCCAGGGGGATTCTCCACCTGGACGTGAAGCCCGAGAACCTCCTCTTCGATGAGTCGGGGCAGGTGAAGGTGGTGGATTTCGGGATTTCCAGGATGGTCTCGTCGGAGGTGGCCGCCGAGGGCACGGCCGGGACCCTCGCCTACATGAGTCCTGAACGGCTGAAGGGGCGATCGGTTGATGGGCGGGCTGATATCTGGGCCCTGGGCGTCGTCCTTTTCGAGATGCTGACCGGGCGCCATCCGCTGCAGGGGCGGGAAGCTCCGGAGGTTTCCGAGGTGGTTCGGAGTGGAGAGCTCGGGGCCCTGGCCCCGGTGGTTGAGCACTGTCTGGCGTCCGACCCGGAGGATCGTCCCGCCGCCGGTGAAGCGGTGGCCACCGCACTCCGGGCAGCCGTGGCCGTGGCCGAGGCGCCCCGGCCCGCCCGTGGAGGCAGCCGGCTCCCTCCTCTTCCCACAGCTCTGATCGGTGCGGCCGCCCTGGTGATCCTGGCTCTCGTGATGGGCGCCGTGGCCCGTCAGTCCCCTCGACTTGTGGAGGCCCGAGGATTCGCCGGTGAGGCCTTCGCGCCCCGTGGGCAGGTGCTGGTGACCGAGTTCCAGGTGGGGGATGGGCTGGCCGATCTGGCCATAGCCACCCGGGAGGCCTTGGTGGTGGACCTGCAGCAGTCCGGCTTCGTGCGGGTCGTGGCCCGAGGGCGGGTAGAAGAGACCCTGGGCCGTATGGGTCATACCGCCGACACGCCCCTGGAGGGTGGTCTGGCGCTGGAGGTGGCGGAGCGCCTGGGGGCCGGAGCGGTACTCCAGACATCCGTGGCCCGCGTAGGCAGCCGCTACGTCCTGGCCGGTCGGGCGCTGAACCCCCGCTCCGGAGAGGAGCTCTTCTCGGTTCGGACCTCCGGAGGGGAACGGCGTCTCCTTGGAGCGGTGGAGCGCCTCTCCCGGGAGGTACGGCTGCGCCTGGGCGAGGCATCGGAGTCACTGGCCGAGAGTCGACCCCTTCCCCAGGTGACAACCGCGTCGCTGGATGCCCTCCGCCTCTATGCCCTGGCGGAGCGGGCCTTGGCCGAGGACCCGACCCGGGTTGTCGCCTACCTGGACGCTGCGCTGGAGCTGGATCCGGAGTTTGCCATGGCCCACCGGTTGGCGGCGGCGGCGGGGGTCAACCGCATGCGCTTCCAGGACACCGCTCACCACCTCGGACTTGCCTGGGAGTACCGGGACCGCCTCCCGGATCGGGAGCGTTGGCTGGTAGAGGCGGCCCACGCCTCCGACACCCGGTACGATCCCTTCGCGGCCGAAGGACTGTACCAACGGATCGTGGCACGCTTCCCCGACGAACGCATCGCCTGGGCCAACCTGGGGAACACCCGGGTCTCGTGGCTGGCCGATCCCGAGGGGGGGCTGGCGGCGCTGGTCCGGGCCGTGGAGTTGGAGCCCGAGACCCTTCCAACACTCCCGGGGGCTGCCCAGCTGGCCCTCATCCTGGGGCGATTGGAGCAGGCTGACGCCCTCATGGCCAAGGCCTCAGGGTCCGGTTTTGAAGCCATGCTCGCCCGCTGGCAGGTGAGCCGTGCCTTCTGGCTGGCCGATGACGCTGGGATCTCCGAGGCCTGTGAGCACCTTCTCGAGGCGGGACATCCGCAGATTCCCCAGGCGGACCCGAGGGAGGTCTGCGGAAGCATACTCCTGGTTCAGGGGGATCGGGACGGTGCTCTTCCCCTCCTCCAGTCGGTGGGCGAGGAATACATCCGGCGCGGGAGCTATCGGAATCTGGCCAGTGTTCTACAGTCGCTGGCGGTAGCGGA
>PWNY01000297.1 GCA_003557805.1 Bacteroidales bacterium
AGCTGCAGCTGCTGCCGGAAAACTTGGCTCACGGGTGTTGTTGATTACTATGAATATCTCAGCTTTGGCAAAAATGTCATGCAATCCTGCCATGGGCGGAGTTGCTAAAGGACAGATAATCAGAGAGATAGATGCACTTGGGGGATTAAGTGGCATTGTAACGGATCACACAATGATTCAGTTTAGGATGTTGAACAGAAGCAAGGGTCCTGCAATGTGGTCACCACGTGCCCAAAGCGATCGAAATCGTTTTTCAATAAAGTGGCAAGAGTTGTTAACTGAAATACCGAATGTGCACTTATGGCAGGATTCTGTTGACGGTTTACTATATGAGCGCAATCAAGTAATTGGAGTTCATGGAAGATTGGCCGGTAAAATTTATTCGGATTCTGTAATCATCACCAGTGGCACTTTTTTAAATGGTAAAATCCATATTGGAAAAAGCAATTTTTCCGGGGGCAGATTGGGGGAGGAGGGAGCGAGTGGCTTAACTGCTGATTTGAGAAGTCGTGGCATCGAATCACTGCGCCTTAAAACCGGAACGCCAGTACGTGTAGACAAACGCTCAGTTGATTTTTCTTCAATGATTCCGCAGGATGGTGACATACCTCCCGGCAGGTTTTCTTTTACCGAAACACCTGCCGTAAAGGATCAAATGAAGTGTTATTTATGCTATACGAACGAAACGGTACACAGCATATTAAAAGAAGGTTTCGAAGATTCTCCATTATTTGAAGGCCGAATTCAGGGCACCGGACCCAGATATTGTCCGTCGATTGAGGATAAGCTTGAGCGATTTTCAGAAAGAGACAGGCATCAATTGTTCGTTGAGCCGGACGGCCGTGAAAGTCCTGAATTATATATCAATGGATTTTCATCGAGTTTACCGATCGAAGTTCAATACAGGGCATTAAAAGCGATCCCCGGCTTTGAGAAATCTCGAATTCTACAGCCCGGATATGCCATTGAGTATGATTACTTTCCTCCGCAACAACTTAATTTCTCGCTTGAAAGCAAGATCATAGATAATCTTTATTTTGCCGGACAGGTAAACGGAACAACCGGTTATGAAGAGGCAGCGGCGCAGGGATTAATAGCCGGAATCAATGCCCACCGAAAAATGAATCAGCAATCTCCGATTGTTCTTAAACGTTCAGAGGCTTATATTGGCGTACTTATTGATGACCTTGTTACAAAAGGAACCCAGGAACCCTACCGGATGTTTACCAGTCGGGCAGAATTCCGGATACTTCTCCGGCAGGATAATGCAGATCAAAGACTTACACCCATAGGATATGATATCGGACTCGCTGATGAATCCCGTTATAAACGGCTTAACGAAAAGCTTGGTTTGATTCGTGAAGTCTTAAAATACTTAAATGTTACGAGTGTAGCGCCTGATAAAATAAATGCTTTTTTAGAAGCTTCCAATACGTCACCTATTGAACGAAAAACCAAATACGCCAACCTTGTATTACGTCCCCAGGTTAGTCTAAACAACTTGATAGAATACGATGAAGAGCTAAGGTCTGACATAAGCAAACTAACCGCGGATCTTTCACTACTGAATGAAGCCGTTGAATCTGCTGAAATACAAATGAAGTATTCAGGCTACCTGGAGAAAGAGCGCGAGGTTGCAGAAAAAATTAATCGTCTTGAAAATATTGTCATTCCAAAGCGAACCAATTACATGAATTTTTCTGCAATGAGTATGGAAGCACGAGACAAATTGAGCAAAATCAAGCCTGATAATATTGGTCAGGCCTCTCGGATAAGTGGAATTACACCTGCTGACATTTCTGTTTTACTTGTTCATTTAGGAAGATAGTGTTCCACGTGGAACAATTAAGGATATGGAAGAGTTAAATCATTGCCTTATATGCCGTAAGTCGCTGATTAGCAAACATAAAGAGTCCGAACGAATGCTTTTTTTGGTTGCCGGGGATGCGCTTGTTTCGAAAAAAAAGTTCAAGATTGAAGCATGTCCATTTTGTGGGTTTCTGTTTACCAATCCTCGTCCGACTCAAAATGAGATCAAGGCATATTATCATTCTGAAGCGTACATTTCCCATACAGAAAAGAAACAATCATTAAGGGATCGCTTGTACTTTTATGTACAAAAAATAATGTTAGCGAAAAAATTCAGATTGTTAAATAAACATACAAATCCCAAACAACGCAAACTGCTTGATTATGGCTGTGGCAGTGGAACATTTCTCAAGGAATCTGTGATAAGAGGGTATGATTCAGTAGGATATGAACCCGAGCAAATTGCCAGAAAGAAAGCACAGGCCAAGGGCCTGCTTGTTGCCGACAGAAACGAAAAAGTGCTTGGCATTGATACACAAGCTTATGATATAATAAGCCTTTGGCATGTTCTGGAGCATCTTCATGAGTTCCCTTCAATTTTGAATGATTTTTATACAAAATTAAGTCCGGATGGGATTTTGCTGATAGCCGTACCAATGGCTGAAAGCGCGGATGCTGTTTATTACAAAAGCAATTGGGCCGGGTGGGATCTGCCACGGCATTTGTTTCACTTTACCCGGGAAAGCCTTGTAAAAAGCTGTAATCAAGCCGGTTTTAAACTGATTCAGAATAAAGGGATGCCTTTTGACAGCTATTATGTTTCATGGCTTAGTGAACAACAAATAAACAACCCCATGGCACCTATAAAAGCTTTTTTGATAGGAACGTGGTCAAATGCCAAGGCCATTATCGGCAAAACACCCTGGAGCAGTGAAATTTTTGTCTTCAGGAAAACAGGTAGGGGGTAGTTGGTTTAATCGTTGAATCGTTGAATCGTTGAATCGTTGATTTGTTTAATGGGTGAATGGATGAATGGTTGAATGGATGAATGGTTGAATGGATGAATGGGTGATTGGTTGAATGGATGATTGGTTGAATGGATGATTGGTTGAATGGATGAATGGTTGAATGGATGAATGGTTGAATGGATGATTGGATGATTGGTTGAAT
>PWNY01000420.1 GCA_003557805.1 Bacteroidales bacterium
TTCAATACATTTGCTGAAATACTGGCCGTAACATGTGCGTATGTCACATCGTCAATCTGAACAACCGGTGCCAGTGTGCAGCAACCAAGGCAGGCAACCTTTTCAAGGGTAAAAAGCATTTTGTCATCGGTAGACCTGCCGGGTGAAAGCTTCAACTCCCGGGTCATCGCATCATGTACCAGCATTGCCCCCTTAACGTGACATGCAGTACCGGTACAAACCTTTACCGTATGCTTACCGGCAGGCTCAAAACGAAACTGGGTATAGAAACTTGCAACACCTGTGATTTCTGCCGGTGTAATTGTGGTTATATCACAAACCCTTCTCAGCGCCTCTTGCGGCAGATAATTATATCTGTTCTGAATTGCCTGCAAGACCTGTATGACAGAGCTTTTATCCCCACCTGTAATGGTGATTATCTCATCAACATCAGCCTGTATTTTACTCAAATGAACGTCCATCTGCTATGTTCTAAGTTCAGTTTCCAATACAGTAAAGATTCTCCTCTCCCCTTATGTATATCCTGCCAGCGGCAAAGGCAGGTGTTGTATAAACCTGCTCACCAAGTATGTTCTTTGCTATGAGGTTTGGTTCACTGTCTGTTTCAAAAATATAGGTGTTGCCACTGATATCGGTAACGAAAAGCAGGTTACCTGCAACCACAGGGGAGGAGTAGAAAATATCCTCGGTGTCGAACTCCCAGTGGTGTTCACCTGTTTCTGCATCCATGCATGCAACAACTGCATAGGTAGTGGCAATGAAGAGGTACCCGTTACCATAAACCGGGCTTGATACCTCGGGAAGATAGTAATTGTCCTCCCAGACCACCTCGCCTGAAACCGGGTTGACAGCAACCATAGCGGCATATTCATTAGCCGCATATACAAGTCCGCCGCCGAATGCAGGAGAAGGACCCACTTCACCTGCCATTGCACTTACTGTCCAAAGCTCCCTTCCTGTTTCAATATCATATCCTGCAACAATTGGATTGCCTTTCACAATTAACTGGTAATTACCGTTCACACCGGCAAGGATAGGGGAGGCCCACGATATACCAGAATCTCTTGTAATATCCCAAATTATCTCCCCGGTAAGCACATTAAGGCAAACTATCCTGCCCCGGTTTAGATCGTCGTACTGCACAAACAGTTTTTCCTCATGTGATATCAGCGACGAAGAGTGGCCATAGTGATTGTCAGGAACACCCAGGTTTTTTGCCCAAATACGGTTGCCTTCCATGTCCAGGGCAATGATGTCACCAGTTCCGAAAATTGAATAGACCGCGTTTCCGTCGGTAGTAGAAGAAGGAGCACCAAGTCCGGTATCAGGAGTGGTGCGTGGGGGAGTATCCGGGGAACCTGCAATATTGTCGGCCGTTGCCTCCCAGAGCAGATCCCCTGTATGCCTGTCAAAGCAGAATACTTTTCTTTGGTTTTCATCTGCACCTGTAATAAATAGTTTGTTATCCCATATTACCGGTGAGCTGAACGCGTGAAGGGGAACGGGCACTTTCCAGAGGATATTTTGGCCCGACTCTCCGTTCCACTCAGTCGGAAGATCGTTATGATATACAATTCCTTTACCAAACGGACCCCGTAAGGCATTGTGGTTCTCTTTTATGGTGCTTTCACCCGGAAAAGAGGGCACCTCAGGTTCCTCAGCTACTGGTTCAGGAGTGGTGTGTTCTGCAATCTCTTCTACTACTACTACTTCTTCTTCTTCAGGTTCCTCAGTCCTGGTTTCAGCATCTGTTATTTCAATGCGTTCAACCTCGCTTTCTGGTTCTTCGGTGTCTTCAACTGAGGCAATATACGCCTCAATAGGGTCAGTTAATGTAAAAGCTGCCAACAGGGCTAGAAATATGAGTATAGCAGTGCCGGACAAGATCCATCTGCGGGCAAGGGTCCTGGCAGTAAAGTCGTCAGGTTCTTCATCCTGCTCCGGTTTTTCGATTTTTGAGATGAGTGAGTGGTATATCCTGAGAGAGGTGACCAGGATCACTGCCGCAAAAAGCAGCAAATAGCCCCCTGTTCTGACCTGCCACAGGCTTGTGAAATATGCTTTCCTTGCCATCAGGTCAAACTGCCTGATCTCCTCCTTTAGTTGCTCATTGCCGGGCTCCATTGAAAGCCTCTGCACAAGGGTCTCAAGCACCTCACTTTCTAAAGGATCAGCTGATTTCATCTGAATGAAATTAAGAAGCAGCAATAGGCTAATAAAAAGACAAAAAGTGCCCGCCACAACAGCGGTCCGTTTTGCGATCTTTATATTATTGTTGATATCCATTGTTTGATATTTATTCCAAAATTTATACCCTGCTATTTTTCAACAGGGCAATACTCCATGCATCGGCCGCAACTGTAACAGTCGCCCCTGTTTGGTTCAAAAACTGTTCTCCTCCGCACTATATACTGTGAAATAATAAACAGTCCTGCCACAAGCCCAATAAACGCACCTGCAAGCCATGTCCCTGTTCTGAATGTTGCCTGGATACTTGCAGCTGAATCAACCAGCTCTTCCATTGTGCGGTCAGATCCCAAAAAGGTCTGGACATCAAGGTTTTCAGTGTCTTGCATAACTTCGGGTTCATTAATAAGCAGATGGGCAAGGTAAACATCCGGATGTGCTCTTGCAAGGAAAATATGTGAGGAGGAGAAAGCAAGGCCAAAGGCCAGCATAAGTAAAGGTATAACAGCTGCATAGAGCATAAACCTGCCTGAACGTTGTTTGATTTTACTTACCAGTTTGTCAGGTGTTGGTTTTTCAATTGCCCCGAATGGACATGAATCTTCACAAAGTCTGCACTTTATACATTGAGCCGGAGTTATTGACAGATGGCGTTTTGAGAATAATGATGTTACCTTAAGCAGGGCCCCGTATGGACAGACAAACCTGCAGTAGGGTCTTCCAACAAACATACCGATCAGCAAAAATGATATACCCAGGATTACCAGGTGGAATTCGGCCCCCATCCTGAATATCCCCACAAAAGGATCATAGCGGCATATTATAAAGTCTGTACCTGTTGCAGCATAGAGGATGGCAAGCGCCAGGTAGACAAACGGGAACATACCAAGTGATTTCTGTACCCAGAGAGGTACCTTTGCAGGTCTTATTATAACAAGGTCCTGTATTACTCCCAGAGGGCAGGCAGATGCACAGAACACCCTTCCGTATGCCAGGCTGAAAATAAGCGGCAGCATAAAAAAGGCAATTACAGTATATGATACTGCGTAGACCGGATCCGACAGTGATAAGGTCATGTTCTGAAGGGATCCTACCGAGCAGATACATCCATTTCTTATAAACCCAAAATATAGCAATGCAAAAACGGATAACCAGAGGATCCACTTCCTTGAACGTTTTTTTATTACCAGCCAGGATGTGAAGAGCAAAAAAGAAGCCAGTAAAAAAACATCAGCATATTCATTGGCAAGTGCGCGTGGCTCTGGAGTTACCACATCGGGAAGTTCATAGCCGGATTCAAACTCGGGTGCCGGAAAACGTTGCTGGGCAAGAACATCTTCCGGTAATGCAGCTGTATATATAAGCAGGATGACTGTTATGAGAGGTATTAGTTTCAAAAGTCGTAATTTCAATGAAATGTTAATAATATACAGGTTTACTTGCCAGTTATCAGCTATCAGCTTTTATTCACCGTCAGCGGTAAAATCGCCCTTCATAAGGTAGGGTTCCGAGCCCCTGACCCTTATTATGGCATCAGAGGGGCACACCCTTGCAATAGCGCACTCATTGCAGTTAACACATATATGGTGCATTATCTGAAGGTGCAGCGAGCCGTTGCCGAAGGCCGAACAGCCTTCGGCACATTTAGCGCATCCTATGCATAGATCTTCATTTATTTTGTATTCATAATAGGGTTCCTCAATGAACTTTCTCTCTATTGCAGCTGTCGGGCAAAGCTGATTTTCAGCTGCAGTGCTGCGGTCAGAATGACCCGGAATCAGGTATCCACCGCAAAGGTCACAATATCCGCACAGTTCATAAGCATGTACACATTTAACAGCTGAGGGGTTAAGCACGCAATGAGTAGCGCATCTGCCACACCAGGAACACTTAAACGGATCTATCTGCCAGACCCATTGGTCCTTTGTTGCACTTTTGAGTGCGAGACCACCAACGCCCCCAAGGGCAAGCACCATACCGAATCGCACACTGCTGACCAGGAATTCCCTTCTGCTTTTAGTCTTTTTTCTTTCCATATGACAGTTGATTTTATGAATTTAACTCCTTGCCGGCTAAAGATCTTGATTCTCTTGCCGGGTCAAGGTTACAGTCAGTGAGTTCCCTGCACTCACGGCATGGAATGTCTTCAGTACAAACAGTACCGGATGATTGCCGGGCACTTTTCAGGCTTACCGCAGCAATCACCCCAAGTGCACCGTATATTGCATACCTGCCAACAGTTGTAATAAAATCTCTTCTATGCATATTGATCAAATTGGTTCAAATATCCTTATCATTTTCCTGTCAAAATCAAGTGCGAGAACATTTCCCTGATCATCAACAGCAACTGCAGGTGCCCTTGTGCCTCCTGCAAAAGCTTCAGGGGGTGCTATCACCGATTCGGTCTCTCCCGATTCACTCATTACCTTTATTCTTATTATTCCTTTTTCACTTGTAACAAACCTGCCGTCATCCAGAAAGGTGAAGTGAACAGGGTTGCAGCATCCGCTAAACCCCTCAATCCCAAAAGAGGTTCTTTGTATGTATCTCCTCAGCCTGCCGGAGGGGGTGTAGTTCTGCAATGAATGGATTCCCGGATTGGTTATCCACAGCTCGTTTTCTGGGTTTACTGCTAAGCTGAAATGACCTCCGGGTACAATAAAGCCGTGAACCTCAGACACCCCCGATTCACCCCTGAACTCATCCACCTGTTGAAGTTCACTGTTAAAAACCAGCACCATTCTGCCGGTTGCATCGGCAGCATAAATGTTGTTATTATGTATTGCTACCGATGTTATGTTGATCTCTATTTCAGGTAGGTCAGATTCTGCGAGGATTTCCAGCTCACTGTCCAGGACTGCAAGTCTGTTGCCCATTGCCACAACGATCCATCCCTGATCAGCCACTGCTATGCATGATGGCTCAGCAGGCATTGTTTTTCTTTGAAGCCTGCTCCAGTCGCTTCCAATTACCTGCAACTCATTGCCGGCTGCAAGGAAAATTTTTCCATTGTAATATGCAATAGCACGAGGGTCGCCTGTGTCTATGCTGACCTGCCTTGCTTCTTTCCATTTAATCAGCCCGGGATCAACCGACCTGAACTCTTCGATATCATATGCAAATGGATTGGAGGGCCTTCTGCCCGGAAGGGTAGAGGTAAATTCGACAACGATCACAGCGACGACTGCTGCGGTTAAAACCAGCACGATCGTAATAAGTTGCCATTTACGTTTCATCTGTTATTTTTTAATATCAATACATATCATTTTCTGATCATCCCTTAAAAGCATTAAGCCGTCTGATATGGCAAGCGGGGCCCATGCATCATGCCCGTCCTCAATAAGCCTTCTGCTGTCCAGTTGCCTGTACTCCTGAATATTTTCATCAATTATGTAAAGAGTACCGTCATCATCCAGAAGGTAAAATTTTCCATCTGCAAGTATGTATGGCCCGAGACCAAACCTTGCGGTAGAACCACTTGTCCATACAAATGAGGTTATATCATCAGGGTCTACACAGACTAATTGGTTCCTAAGCGCCCTGGCATCCTTTGGAAGCACACCGAACAGGTGGCCGTTTGAATATACCGGAGTCTGCTGTTCACTTGAAAGACCCTCCCCCGGCCTGAATGTCTGAAGGACTTCAGCATCAATTGTTCCATTGCTTGAATGCAGCTGCAGCAACATACTTCCTGCCCCGTATCCTGCGGTGAGAAATATCCTGCCATCGGGCATGCATACAGGTGAAGCAGCAATCACACGGTGGTTCCATTCGGGAAGTTCCCACAGGATCTCTCCAGCATCGGGGCCCTCGGCCGCAACCCCGACTGCCCCCCCGATTGCACTGTATACATACATTTTTACTCCATCGTATGTGAAGGGTATTACAGAGGAGTGCGACATTTCCCAACCGTGAGTGTTTGGTGTTTCCCAGAGGATTTGACCCGAGGCTGCATCAACGCCTATCATTAGGGCGTCACCTCCCGGAGCTATTACTGCAACATCACCATCAAGCAACGGGCACTGACCGGTGTACCAAAGCGGAATTTCAGCGTTCCATTCCCTTTCCAGGTCAATACCCCATAAAAAGTCACCCGAAAGCCTGTCAACACACATAACATGACCCCGGGGTCCTATTGTAAGAATAAAGTCCTCGTTGACAGCCGGAACAGTACGGGACATTCCATGGTTCCTTCGAATATGTACATTATACCATCTCCTCCAGATCTCTTCACCCGTTTCCAGCGAGAAACACCTTAGCATATCAGCACGCACCTCTTCATCATAGTCAAGTAAATAGACAAGTCCATCATAAATTGCAGGTCCTGCATGTCCCTCTCCAAGATCCACAGACCAGAGCACCTCAGTTCCCCCCTGTGAGAAATTATCTATCAGTGGTGAGCTGTTCCAGTAGATATTATCAAAATTCTCTCCCCTGAACCTGGGCCAGTTTTCTCCATCAGTATGACCGGCGGTTGAAATTTCTTCAAAATAGGCCCCAATTGCTACTAACTCCTCTTCACCGGCACGGCTTCCTTCATATCCGTCGGCACCCGGCAGGGAAAGCTCAAGCCTGCCCCAGGGATTGTAAATTATCCACCAGCCCGTGGCAAAAACCCCCAGAATGAGAACGATCATTGGAATATGCCGGATATTTCTGAGAAAAATTTTTAACATTATACAAATTCAACACCCAAGATAAATGCTCTTATTATTGACTGATATTAAATGCTTTTATTGCAGGCCCACGCCTTAAATACAATACTCCGTCCTCTATCACCGGATGTGACCAGTAAGGGCCCTCACCCTGTGTGATCCTGAATTCGCTTATAAGATCAAATCCCTCCGGTGCAGGCCTTACAAGTCCAATTGCTCCACGGCGTTCACAAAGTGTATAGAGTTTTTTGCCGGTTGTTATTATAGATCCTTTGCTTCTACCTCCGGGCCAGTCTTCTGCAAAAAGGGTCTCCCCGCTTTCCCAGTCCAGTGCAACCCAGTTCCCCTGATTGTTACTTATCCAGTTAGAACCATATATTATCCCATTAACCAAAACAAAGTGACCGTGGTGGGTGCTCATATCATCATTACGCCAGGCAAGGGTTGCCCCGGATGCATCCTCATTGAGTTCCAGCATGAATGATCCCAGTTCGTAGCCGAATGAAAAGAATAGCCTTCCGTTATGGTAAAGGGGCGTATTGGGTGCAATATTTTCCCGGCCTTCTCTTCCCCAGTCGCTGAATGTCCATTCAATATTTCCGTTACCGGGATCAACGCTAAAAACATAGCTGTCTGTCACTCCAATTATCCTGTTTAGACCTGAATGGTTGATCAGTAGCGGAGAGACATAACTGCTGTTATCCTCCAGGGGGATTGTTTTCCAGACTGTCTCACCTGTTTCGGCGTCAAGTGCAACCATAGTGGTCTTATTGCCACCGGGAGTGAACATAACCTTATTGTCAAAAACAAGTGGGGATTCAGCGGTTCCCCACCTGCCGGTCTCCCTCTCAAACTTTACCCCACCATCAACTTTCCATATTATTTCACCATTGTTTGTATTAATGCAAACAACCTCGCCCGAGCCACTTATGACATATGCCCTGTCACCTTTAATTGTAGGCGTGGTGCGGGTTTCAGGATAGGTGCCATCCCAGGGTTTGCCATATTCAACTTCATATAACTTTTCACCATTTAAAGTATATGCGGAAAAGGTTTCTCTGTCTTTACCCTCATTCATCCCTGTTATAAATAGATGGCCCCCGTATATAACCGGGCTGGAATATCCGCTGCCTGCATCGTGTGCTTCCCAGATAAGCTCAGGACCACTTTCGGGCCAGGACTCAAGCAATCCGGTTTGAGGGTAGAAGCCATTGCGCTCACTGCCCCTGAATCCCTGGGGCGATTGTGCCGATATTGTTAGCGAAAGAGAGGCTGTTAGCAGTACAATGGTGCAGAGATACTTTTGAGTATTAGACATAATTGTTATTTTGTTATGGATTTGCAGTTTCAGTTATTTACAGGTCATAATATTTCACATGGATTTACCAGCCATGGTCAGGGTTTATAATAGTTTTGGAAGCATCAGTGATTTAGTTGAGCAGTAGCAAGCAGGTTATTGCCGGATGTCATAAGCCATGAGTGCGTTCCCGCGGCGAACATACAGTATGCCGTCATTAATGACCAGGTGGGCCCAGTGCTGTGCAGATCCCAGGGTAACCTCTGTCTGTCCCCTGATTATAAACCCTTCTCTTCCTGGTTCCAGGAGAGCAAGTTCGCCCCTTTCCGTGTAACAGTATAAACGTCCGTCAGCCCATATCACATTTCCTTTGTCTATGTCGCGCGAGCGGAACATGGTCTCACCTGTCTCCCAGTCTACACAGAACCAAAACCTGTTACGGTCGCCGGATCCGTAAATAAATCCGTCAACCAGCACCGCACCGCCCAGCTGGGGATCCAGGTTTTCATTGAACCAGACTTCACTTACCTGGTCACCTTCAGGGTTCAGCCTGAGTTTTACCCCTCCCTTTCCGTATCCGCTGAATGCATATATATATCCATCGTGGTATATTGGAGTGTTTGGATGAATGTTCCTGAAGTTGGCATAAGGATGGAGCCAGAGAACATTTCCATTTTCGGCATCGAGCCCGGTAATATGGTTTTGCATCATAGTTACCAGTATCTTTTTTCCGTTATGATTTATAAGAAGAGGGGAACAATAGGCCGATAAATTACCCGACCCCTGGCTTGACCATATTACATCTCCTGTAAACCTGTTTATTGCTACAATGTTGTTCTTACTGCCTCCCGGAGTACAGAACAGAGTGTCACCTGAAATAAGCAGGTTCTCTGTAAAACCCCACCTGATATTGCTGCCGTCAAAATCGTTAAAAAGTTCAATTTGCCAAATGATGTTGCCATTTGTGTGATCCATACACACCAGCAAACCGTGTCCGCTTACAATATATGCATGATTACCAGCAATTGCAGGTGTACTGCGGCTGCCCGGATAGCTCTGATAGTATTCTTCGCCGTACTCAAACTTCTGCTCAAGTGTTCCGTCCGTTGACAGAACATATAGGTAGCCTGTCCTCTCCTCCATTCCGGTAATATATATTCTTCCGTTGGTGAAAACCGGTGAGGTAAAGCCCTCTCCAAGCTGTTCGTATGCCCATACCATATCAGGACCTTCTGATGGCCACTGCTGTAAAAGGCCATTTTCGTGGTATATACCCATTCTTTCCGGACCACGCCAGTTGTCAGCTTGCTGTGCATTCAGGCAGTTAAACAAAAACAATAATAGCAGCTGTAAAGCGATTGACAATCTCATAAATTTATGTTTAAAATTTAAGACTGTAAATATAAGTATTTGTACTTTTTTTTACTGCATATGCCTGATATGACGAGCTATATATAATCATTTTAAATTGTTTGGCTTTTATGGTTTTAACTGAAACATGTCCAGTCTTTCCTGATCTGGTTTTAGCTTAGAGCTGCGAAAAACCAGTGAGAACACCATTTTATTTGATATATCCCAGTTCTGTATGCATGATAAAGCAATAATTGAGGTCCATTAATTATTAATATTTACAGGTATGAGCCACAGGAGTATATAGCCCATTTGCTTAAATACCACCAACTTTGGTTTAAATCCATGCCGGTTAAATCCATATTAGCAGGATATTGCCTTGTGTTGCAATACGGAATAGTTCTTGTTATAATTAATTATATTTACAATGCTCAGTAATTTTAATTCATAATACATACAGAAAATTTCTTTTCATGCTTCTGGAAATCAACAATGTATACAAATCATATAAAAGCCTTTACGGCAGGACAATACGAGAAGTGCTTAAAGATACCTCCCTTTCAGTAGGGGAGGGTGAAAAAGTTGCAATAACAGGTCCCTCCGGTTCGGGAAAAACAACCCTGTTAAATCTGGCAGGGACATTGGATACCCCTGACAAGGGCGATATTATATACAGGGGGACCAGCCTTTTTGGGCAGGGACCAGAATATCTTGCCCGTTTTAGGAACCGTGAGATTGGTTTTGTTTTTCAGTCCCATCATTTGCTTCCCCAACTAACACTCTGGGAAAATATACTGATACCCTCACTTCCTCAAAACGGAGATAAAAAAGATGTTTACAATAGGGCAGAGTGGCTTCTGAATGAGACCGGTCTTTGGGAAATACGTCACCAGAAGCCGGGTGAGCTTTCTGGCGGAGAATGTCAAAGAACAGCAGTTGTAAGGGCCCTTATAAACAAGCCTTCACTCTTGCTTGCAGACGAACCGACAGGCTCACTGGATAGCAGTAATGCGAGAATGCTGATTGGGCTGCTTATAATGCTTGGAGAAAAAGAAAACACGGCCATCATAATGGTTACACATTCCAGTGAAGTGGCCTCAGGAATGGATAAAATTTACAAATTAAATGATGGCAGGCTATCCTGAACTTTGGATGTTTAATAAGCTGATATCTCCTGAATACAAAAGGCCAAAACTGCTCTCAATACAATCATGAACATACTGAAACTAATAAAGAGGTCATTTTTTCATTACCTAAGGGGTAATATACTTGCTGCCGTTGGTCTTGCAATTGCTACGGCTGTTATAGCCGGTGCCTTCGTTATTGGTGATTCATTAAGCAAATCACTGGAAAAGGCCGTTCAATTGAGACTGGGTGGCATAACCCATTCGATCACAGCCGGTGACAGGCTTTTTACAATGGAGCTTGGTGAAAGATTTTCGGAAAATAGTGAGCTTATGGTGTCGCGCACACTGGTTGCAGAGGGTATGGCAATTTCCCAGGAAGGTATGGAACAGCTAAACCGTGTGCAGGTAATAGGTGTTGATGAAAATTTCAGCAAACTGCTTGGCTCGGGAATTGATTATTCAAGTACAGGAGCCGGTGAGGTGGTGATCAGTGAAAACATGGCCTCAAGGCTGAAGCTTCAGCCCGGTGAATACTTCATGCTCAGGATGAAGAGTGCCGGTATAATACCAATGAATACTCCACTGGTATCCGATGCAGGACAAACTGTAACCAGGCGGGTAAGGGTAGCTGCTGTTGCAAAAGATGACGATTTTGGCCGTTTCAACCTGCGGGTGTCACAAACCGCACCATACAATGTCTTTGTTAATATATCCTGGCTTAATAGTGTTATGGAACTGGAAGCAATGGCCAATGCCCTGTTTCTTTCCAGTGAAGGTGCGGATCCCTCCACTTTGGAAGATAACCTGCGTGGTGCATTCAGGCCAAGGGATGTAAATCTACTGGTCCGCCACAGGGATGAAGTGGATATGATTGAGATAAGCTCGGAAAGGGTGTTCATTGATGAGCACCTGTCTGAAAGCCTGGGCAAAGCATACCCGGGGGGGATCCGGGTCCTTACATATTTTGTGAACTCAATTGAAACGGGAGGTAAAGATACCCCATACTCTTTTGTAGCTGCCACTGAAAGGTACGATATTGAAGCCGGGGAAATTAAAATAAATGCCTGGCTGGCAAATGACCTGGATGCCAAAATTGGTGACACCCTGATTGTGCGCTACTTTGAGACCGGGCCTCGCCGGGAACTGGAA
>PWNY01000215.1 GCA_003557805.1 Bacteroidales bacterium
CTAGGCTGGTTGAGTACAATTGCTGTGTCGAATGAGTTCAGTACCGGAGAACTGATCTGCCTGTCGCTGATAATGGCTGTACAATTGGCGGTGCCTCCCCTCATTTCCGGGCCGTAAGATGGCATCCAGCTGACTTCCTTACCCTGCATCACACCACTGTAACACAGGATCTGTCCCATCGACAAAACTCCCTGTCCTCCAAATCCGGCAATGATTATTTCTTCTGTCATGATATACTGTTTTTTATTTCTCAGGAACTTTAATATCGCCAAGCGGATAGAAGGGGAACATGTTCTCCTCCATCCATTTGTTTGACTCTACCGGGGTCATCTTCCACCCGTAAGGGCAGTTTGATACTATCTCAACGAAACAGGTGCCCCTGTTAAGTTTCTGGTATTCAAGCGCCTTTTTTATTGCCCGTTTTGCCTTACGAACATTCGCGGGGACATGTACCGACTGCCTGGTCACAAAATATGTACCCGGCAACTGGGCAACAAGTTCAGTGATCTTTAAAGGGTTGCCCATTGTTGATACATCCCTTCCAAAGGGAGATGTTGAGCTCTTCATCCCAGGAAGTGTGGTAGGGGCCATCTGCCCCCCTGTCATACCATATATACCATTATTAATAAATACAACAAGGATGTTCTCACCCCTGTTGCATGCATGGATTGTCTCTGCAGTGCCAATTGCTGCAAGGTCACCATCACCCTGGTAGGTGAAAACATATTTCTCGGGCATAACCCTTTTTATTCCCGTTGCTACCGCGGGTGCCCTTCCGTGGGCTGCCTCCTGCATATCCACATCAAAGTAATAGTATGCAAGTACAGAGCAGCCTACTGGTGCAACACCGATGGTGTCACCCTGTATGCCAAGCTCATCTATTGCCTCGGCAAGTATTCGGTGGGCTGTGCCATGACCGCAGCCGGGGCAGTAATGCAGCACCTTGTCGGTCATTACCCCCGTCTTCTCATATACAAGGTTTTCGGGACTTATTATACTTTTTTCAGACATATTGCTATCCTCCGATTATTTTTTGTTCCAAAGCTTCCAATATCTCATCCGGGCTTGGTATCATACCACCAAAACGGCCGAAGTGTTTCACGGGGACCTTACCGCTTACTGCGAGCCTTACATCCTCGACCATCTGTCCGGCGTTCATTTCAACTGACAGAATTCCCTTGACCTGTGATGCGAGGCGGTTTACCTCATCATACGGATAGGGGTAAAGGGTCTGGGGTCTGAACAGCCCTGCCTTTATACCTTTTGCACGGGCCATTTCCATTGCCTTGCGGGTTATCCTGGCGCAGGAGCCAAAGGCAATAAACAGGTATTCTGCATCCTCACACTCATAGGTTTCGAACCTTACCTCATTCTTTTCCACCTCCCGGTATTTTGCCTGCAGCCTCAGGTTGACCTTTTCCTGCTCCTCCGACTGAAGCTGAAGTGAAGTTACTATAACACTGTCCCTTCCTTCCTTCTTGCCAACAGTTGCCCACTCATACTCTTCACTGCTTCTTTCCATCTGTTCAAAAAGTTCTACCTTCTCCATCATCTGGCCGATTATACCGTCCGAAAGTATCATAACCGGGTTGCGGTACTTGAAGGCCAGCTCGAAGCCCAGCTTTACAAAATCAACGCTCTCCTGAACAGTTGCCGGGGCAAGCACTATCAACTTGTAATCACCGTGTCCCCCACCCTTAACGGCCTGGAAATAATCTGATTGTGAAGGCTGTATGGTACCCAGACCAGGACCTCCGCGTACTACATTCACCACAACACAAGGCAGTTCGGCACCGGCAATATATGATAAACCTTCCATCTTCAGGCTGATGCCCGGGCTGGAAGAAGATGTCATTGCCCTTTTACCGCATGCAGCCGCACCGTATACCATATTTATAGCAGCTACTTCACTCTCGGCCTGCAGCACCTGCATTCCTGTACGTTTGGCCGGGTTTTCACGCATCAGGTACTCAATTACCTCCGACTGTGGTGTTATGGGGTAGCCAAAATAGGCATCGGCTCCCGCACGTATCGCCGCTTCAGCCAATGCCTCATTGCCTTTCATTAACCTTAATTCTTTCATGAGTTATAAATGTTTATCTTTTGAACTAATAACAGGATATTACTGCCCTGAGGTTGCCTTTTCCCTGTAAACGGTAATTACAGCATCCGGGCAAACAATAGCACAGTTTGCACAACCGGTACACTCAGAGTTTACCTTGACAACATAGTGATACCCCTTGCTGTTAACCTCCTTGCTCAGGGCAAGAACTTCATGGGGGCAGGCTGACAGGCAGACCTCACAACCTTTGCACCTTTCTATGTTGATGACAATATCACCTTTCCTTGCCATACTGAAAATGATTTTACTGATTGATAACTAATTAACAATTCATTTTGGACAAAACTATAATTATTTATTTAATTTATCGGTAAATAACGGAATAATTTTCCTGTTAGTTCTGAAAGCCAACCCATGACAGGCAAAGAAAAAAATGAGTATTTTTACACTCTGATGATAGGCAAAAAAAAGAGTCGTACACGCAGCATTATAAACCGCGGTATCATATTGCTGGAAATAGCCATACTGGTACCGGTATTCCTGCTGCTTATATCAAACCAGGTTATACGGATAACCGCTGAAAGCCACCTTTTTGACTCGGCCGAATCGGTTCCTTACAACCGTGTGGCTCTGGTGCTGGGAACTTCCCACAGGATGAGAGACGGCGGACCTAACCCATATTTCCATAACCGCATGGAGGCGGCGGCACATCTATATCACAGCGGCAAGGTCAGGTATATACTGGTTAGCGGCGATAACCGCACCCGTTATTACGATGAGCCGGGCCGTATGCGGGATGCCCTTTTGGAGCTCGATGTCCCGCCAGATGTTATATATATGGACCATGCAGGCCTAAGGACGCTGGATTCGGTATTAAGGGCAAAGGAGATATTTGGTCTCGACAGCA
>PWNY01000161.1 GCA_003557805.1 Bacteroidales bacterium
AATCACTGGTCTATTCAAATGTGCCTTAAAATGGATTGTGTTAACAGGGGTGAGGGCTGTAAGGATTGCTGGAGATGTGATAACTATAGAAGTCAAGAGTACGAGGATTATTTAAACTCAATATTTGACCCAAGAGATTAGGAGGGAAATGATGGAGACCGCCATAGAGAGTGGTTCAGAAGGGGAAATGATATGGAGATAAAATCTTGGATGGAAGAAAGAAATGACTTTCAGTCCTGATGTACGTGAGGCTATTTTTATAGCACAGAACGGGCGGTGCATGGAGTGTGCAGGGCCGATACAGGACTTTCACCACAAAGCACCCAACACCAAGCTGAACCGCAAGTTGTATCCCGCGGTAATCAACAGCGTTTTTAATTGTGTTGGTTTGTGCCGTGCATGTCATGATAGCTCCGCTATACATAAATACAAGATACCTGAGGGTGTTCTGAAGGTATGGGAAGAAGCGTTGCAACAACAAGGGGGTTGAGATGTTTGGTATGAAACATGTGGAACGGTTGGAAAAAGAAAAGAAAGCTTTGCTCGAAGAGATAGAGGAGTTGAAGCTCAAGAAACGGATGGACGAACGTGAGATCAAACAGTTGGTTAAGATCAAGCTGGACAATGCAAAGCTTGAACAAGAACAGAAAACTATGGAGCTTGAGCGTGAGTTCAAAGATAAAGAGAGTGAGTTGATGAAACGTTATCACGAGGATCGCATGAAGGATATCGACAAAGCTCGTAATGAAATCCAGGAAGTGTATTCCCAAATCATGGAAAGACTACCCAACGTTAACATGAAAATAAAAAGGGAGGAATAATGACGACTGGTACGTCGTGCGACTATGTGTGGTTTGATGATTCATCTACGAGCCTGTGGGTTGATGATCGAACATCTACGTTAGCCCACATTGACGCAAGCATCGACCCTGCCTCGACGGAGGCACATTGCTACAGCATCGACCCTGCCTCGACGTCATACTTGGAAGAGTTAAGGCAAGAGGTGGATGGGTTGTTGGATAATTTTTAACGAAACAAGAGGAGGAGTAATGGCGATAGCATATTATTGCGACAAGTGTGGGGAGATAGTAACAGACCCGAAGAGAGATTTAAGGAAGGTTGAGTTCAAGTATTGGGCTACGGACAAGCCAGATGCTCCCACGTTGGAGGTTTGTGCGGTCTGTAATGAAAAGATTAAGGAGAAAATACAAGCGTTGGAGACGTCACCGCTTGCGTCTTTACCTGGTACAAACGGGCTCAGCCAATGAAGGCGTGGAAAAAGCTTGAGAAGGATGTTGCTCGGTTCTTTGGAGGCGTGCGTAGGGTGCGGATAAACTATAGCGAGGCCTGTGAAGACGTTTTACATGATCAGTTGGCGTTGGAGTGCAAATATGGCAAGCAGGTCCCGAAGTATCTTGTTCCTGATGTGCCGGTGTTGTTTAGTGTTGGCGATCGGTCTTTTATTTTGAGCCCGGGGACCGACTTGTTGGAAGTTGACGGGAAGAGAGTGTTGAATGTGGGGTTGTTGGGTCTTGTGCCTCGCAAGAGAAAGAACGCTACATTTCTGACCAAGGCGTTGGAACAAGCGGCAAATTATGCTCCCGACAAAACACCCGTAGCCTGTTTCAAGCGACCCAACATGCACGGGTTTGTCGTCGGTTGGGAATTAAAATGTGATAATAAAAAAAAGACAGAGAGCCGTCAACCTTGACGACCCTCTGTTGCCCCCCGAAGAGGGGTGTTGGTTGCCCCTCTTCTTTATCCTTCCAACAATTCCATCACCGCCTCCATTATCACACTATCCGCAGTTTCGTTGCTGATGATATTGAATGGTGATATTTCTTTGTAGAACTTACTGCTTAGGCTTGCATCTATGCCCAGCATGATGACACGTATGTCCTCTCCGTAGCTGAGTAGGGTGTCTCTCATCACTTCCAGGTCTTGATCAGTGACTTCCCCGTCGGTGACCAACACAATTATCTTATTACCCTCGACTGTCCAGTCGCTAGTTATCTCTTCACATGCCTTTGCGATAGGTCTTGAGATACAAGTACCTCCACCATTACAACACAAGTCTGTAAAAATTTCAGCCCAGTCCTTGTCGAGTTCATTATATCTATGGTCAAACACACGTATAGCGTAGTCAACGTTGATACCTTCGACCTCGCTTACCTCATCGAGTATATTTGTGAGTGACTTGGTTGCGTTGACTAGAAGTTCACACCGGCGTTTCCTGACATATCCCATTGGTTGTGTCATGCTCCCCGACCTATCCAACAGGAAGAGTATCTTGGATTTCTTTTGTGTTACGGTCTTTTCTTCAGTGAACAGCCTACCGGTATCACCCAACAGGAACGCGTCGAGCTCGTTCACGTCCAGCCGAGTCCCATGCTCGATGATCTTTCTCATCTTTTGGTCTAACACCTGCTTGAACAGAGCTTTTGTTTGTTCCTGTAGCATGGCAGGTGCTACGGGTTCGTTCTTCATGCCTGTTCCTGTGCTATCGCCATCCAGGCTGAACTTTTTTTGTTTACCGTCTTGAACACTTTTCAGTTCTTTCTCTAACTTCTTAATATCCTCATCGGATATCTCTATCTCATCTTCACCGTCCTCCTCTGGCTCATCGTTATCCTTTTCATCTTTCTCTTTCTCCGGCTTATCTTTTTGTTCTTCTTCCTCTCCTCCCTTGCTCTTTTCTTTCTTACTTTGTTCTTGTTGCTGTTGCGACTTTTCATCTTTCTCTTTCTCCGGTTCTTCTTCCTCTCCTCCTTTGCTCTTTTCTTTCTTACTTTGTTCCTGTTGCTGTTGCGACAAGAGCTCTATTATTTTCAAGATATTCGGTCTAACCTTATGCAACCGAGAGACGTTGATATGGCTGATGGCTTCTATTATTTCAGTTTTGATGTCAGTTATGGTTGTTTCATTGTCTTTGAACCATTGTTCGTCATACATG
>PWNY01000409.1 GCA_003557805.1 Bacteroidales bacterium
GGTTCGCCTTCGGGTTCGCCTTCGGGTTCGCCTTCGGGTTCGCCTTCAGGTTCGCCTTCAGGTTCGCCTTCAGGTTCGCCTTCAGGTTCGCCTTCAGGTTCGCCTTCCAGTTCACCTTCGTCGGGTTCGCCTTCTTCAGGTTCGCAGATCATCTCCACGACCCGTTCAGCCGTTGCTTTATTTCCAGCGCTATCTGCGACGCTGTATATGAGCGTGTATGAACCGGAACGCCCCGAGAACAGGGAATTAAACGCATGTTCTACATTGCCAAACGACGAATTAAAGTATAGTTGTTCCGTTGCCGCCCAGATTCTTACTGTTGCGGTTTCCAGTATTCCCGTCGCAGTCATTTCTCCGTCGCAAACATCTATCACGGACGCAATACCGGGTTCTTCATAAGGCGCACAGGCGTCCACCACCAAATGAGAGGCGCCTGCGAGGGTGATTTCCGGCGACACGGTATCCAGCACGGATACGAATCGTTCCGCAGTTCCCACATTACCACGGGTGTCCGTCGCTGCGTAAACAAGAGTAAACTCTTCGGCCATGCCGCCGGCAACAGTTTCAAAGTCATCTTCGAGATAGAGCAGGGATGTGGTATACAGCATTTCTGCCGCCGCCCATATTGCAACGGATATATCCTGCGGGGCGATGGCCTCCGTCAAATCGCCGTCACATACATCCATAATGGACGCCACCCCTGCCTCGGAATAAACATCGCCACATTCAAACGCGACCTCCGTCTGACCCATCAGGTCAATGAGAGGCGGTTCCGTGTTTACCACGTCCACCACCCGTATCACACGGGCTGTGTTTCCTATTGCATCGGAGGCGTCGTAGGTCACGAAATAACGTCCCCGTGTCGAGGTATCTACCTCGTCATTATCAATCTCAAGCGACGCGGTAACATTGCCATCACAGACATCATGAGCCACCGCCCCCAACTCCTGATAAGGATCACCGCATTCCACCTCAATTCTGGCGGCGCCGTGGAGTGAAATATGGGGGGCCTGAGTATCCTTCACGATAACCGTGCGCGTTACTTGCGGCGCGGAATTCCCGACAGCGTCATCTACATTGTAGGTGATGACATATTCACCCGGGACGAGGGTATTTACCGTATCGCCGCCTACAACGACAGTCCCGGTAATATCGCCGTCACAGGCATCATAGGCCGTTACGCCCGCATCCACATAGGTGTGGCCGCACTCCACCACCACTTCGGCGGGACCTATGCGCAGGATGGTGGGCGGCAACGAGTCGGCAACCGTGACGGTGCGCACCACTGTTTCAGCGGCATTGCCGGCGCCGTCGCTCACGTCATAAGTAATCTGATAGATACCGGGAAGACCAACGTCAACCGTATCACCCCCTGTTTCCATCTGCGCCGTTACATCACCTTCGCAAGCGTCGTAAGCCGTGGCGCCCGCATCGGCATAGGCCACACCACACTCCACGGTTACCGAAGCACTGCCTTCCAACGTAATTACGGGCGGCATCCTGTCCACCACCGTCACCGTACGCACTACCGTTTCGGCGGCATTTCCTTCGCTGTCGCTCACGTCAAAAGTAATTTGATAGGTACCGGGAGCGTCAACGTCAACCGTGTCGCCTCCCATTTCTATGTACGCCGTTAGATCACCTTCGCAGATGTCGTAGGCCGTGGCGCCTGCATCGGCGTATGGTTCACCGCATTCCACTTCCACGGACGCCTCTTCGTTTAACGAAATTACAGGCGCCACCGTGTTTTTAACCGTCACCATGCGTGTGATCTGCTCGGCGGCATTGCCGGCATCATCCAGAACATCATAGGCAACCGTATACACTCCCGGCACAGCGGTATCAACCGGATTATCGGTACTAACGACCTCCGTCAGGTCTGATCCGCAGCGGTCTTCCGCTGTTGCGCCGTCATCGGTGTAGCCGTCGCCGCATTCCACCTCAAGCGATTCTTCGCCCAAGCGGGAAATAACCGGCGGTGTTGCTTGGGCCCCGCCCACATGGGTGCGCATCGCGGGCAGACCCAGGTGTTCCCCGTCGGCATCCTCCATGGCAATTGCCACCGTAACGGTAATATTGCCGCCGTGGTACATAATGCCGGGGCAGTCCCATTCAAGAACATAAACGTTCTCGGCGCCGCTGACTTCTTCAGGTGTTTGTGACAACGTGCCCAAGCCGGAACCGGACACCACATACTTGTCCGGCTCCAAAGCCATTGGCCCCATATCCTTACTAAAAACGACCTCTACTGTCTGTTCCGACAACACCGTGACGCTTTCCACATAGGCCCGCGTCTGATCCACCACGAAGACCGTGCGCACCACCTCTTCTGCGTGGTTCATGGCGCTGTCCATGACATTATAGGTGATGACATGTTCGCCGGGAGCACTGGTATCCACCTGTGCGCCTTCCACAACGATGTTGTCACTGATATCGCCATCACACGCGTCATGCGCCTCAGCGCCCGGATCTTCATATACGTCATTTAAGAAGACAACCTGCTCGGCAGGCCCCTGTAGTGTTATGACCGGGGCCGTGGTGTCCACCACTTCGACGATGCGTGTCCTTTCTTCAGCTGCCAAGTCCGCACTGTCCATCACATTATAGGTTACGGTGTAGGTACCAACCGTGTCGGTATCCACATCGCTGGTGTCAATCACGATGTCGTCCGTGAGGTCGCCGTCACAGGCGTCCTCCGCGTCCGCGCCAAGTTCAGCGTAGTCATCGCCACATTCAATCACCTGTGGGTTTGCGCCATAGAGCGTAATCACCGGTGGCGTTGTATCTACAACCTCGACAGTGCGCGTGACTTCATCAGCGGCATTATCGCTGCTGTCGGTCACGTTATAGTAGACGGTATAGACACCGCCGCTTTCGGTATCCACCTCGCTGGCGTCAATTATGATGGCGCCGGAGATATCGCCCTCGCAC
>PWNY01000135.1 GCA_003557805.1 Bacteroidales bacterium
AAGCAAGGACAATGTATATGAAGCATTCAGGTCCAGGGAAGTTAAGGGAGAGCTCGCAAATAGCTTCCTGGAAGGCCTTGAGGAGTGCGAATATGCCAGATTTGCGCCAAATGGAAGTGAAAGCCCCATGAGGAATACCTATGAAAAAGCCATGAAAACAATTATTACCCTGGAAAGGGAGTTGCGGGACCAATAAACGTAGCACAGAATGAAGTCATTTCTGATTAAGGCAATATTACTAGCGGTAATAATGATTTTACCATCCCTTTCAGCTGGAGGGGAAGCTTACTCTTCAGATGAATATACTGACAAACCAGAAGCTGAAAGAATATTTGAACTGGGAAATCAGAACTATATTGAAGAAAATTACATGGCAGCAATTGAACATTACGAAAGGGTAATCGATGCAGGATTTGAGTCTGCCTGCCTGTTCTATAATCTCGGCAATGCCTATTTTCAGGAAGGCATGCTTGGCATGGCAATACTTAATTATGAAAGGGCAATATTAATTGACCCCACTGATGCGGATACCAGGCATAACCTAAGGATTGCCAGGTCTTATATCACAGAGGCAATTGAGCCGCTTCCTCGACTCTTCTTTCACGACTGGCATGACAGAATGCTTGGCCTGCAATCATCCGATGCATGGGCAAGGACCCTTGTAGGCCTCATACTCCTTTTTTGTTGTTCAGTGGTGGTATTCCTTGTCAGCCAGAGCACTTTATACAGGAAGGCTGGTTTTTTTGCTGCATTGATCTTACTTGCCTTTTCGGCAATATCCTACTATTCGGCACGTACTCAATACAGCAGGCAGTTTGAACAGGATAAAGTTGTAATTACCAGGGAATATGCCACTGCACGAAGCGCACCCACCCGCAGCAGCGTTGAACTTTTCAGGATATATGAAGGAAATAAGGCCAGGCTCACTGACCAGATAGGTGAATGGTGTGAATTAAGGCTTCCTGACGGTAACAGATGCTGGGTAGAGTGTTCAGTTATTGAGGTAATTTAGGCAAAGGGGATCAGTTCCCTCCCTGGCCACTATGCCGCTGCCTCCCCTGTGCCTCCCTGAACAGCATACGGTGAAAGCTGCGCTCTGCCTCAAACAGCAGTGCAACCTGCTGTACAGAGATCACCTCAAGCATCTTTTCGGTATACTCACGCCTTAGCGCGGAAGACTTCTCAAACCTGGAAATTTCAGCTTCAACAAATTGCCGTGCCTGGGCATCAGTCATATTTCCGGGTTCTGGCAGGGCCTCAGTCTGTTTTCTGAAATTATCTGATAACTCCTCGACCTTCCTGGTATACTCATTGTAGATGGGCCAGAACTCCCTTGCCTCTGAAGGAGTGAGATTAAGTGTTCTGGTTATGTATGAGATTTTGCGTGTCTCAATAGCCTCTTTCCTTTCGTCAGCCTGTCTCTGGGCCTGCCTCTGCGGCCTTTGCTGGCTGTAAACAGATTGTAAGGACACCAGCATGGAAATCAGAAAAATGATAGTTATTCGCATATAGTTCTAATGTTTTAATTACCCAAACTTAATTAAAATTAAGGTCGAGAGAAGATATAAGGTACGAACTCTCAATACCGTAGTACCTGGAATCTTCCAGTAATATTTCAAGATATTCATCATCATAATCCCAGAGTACGGCATCAATTTCAAACTCATAAAGGATTTCATCTGCAGTCAGGTCAGATTCAAAAACCATATCATACAGCAGGGTATGGTCAAGATATGACTGATCGGTAAAGTACTCCAGGTCCACATATGTCCCGGCATATTCCGAATAGGTGCCATATTCACCAGACCTGATCATATAGAAACCAAAGGCTATTCCAATCAAAAGCAGGAAAACGGCCGCTGCACGGACCATCCTGGAATAATAAAAAACAGAAAAAACAGACGGGCCTGATGACCTTTCATCTTTCAGCCTTGTTTGAATATTTACCGGTAAAGATTCAAAATAATTATCCGGTAAACTGAAGCCAGAATTACCATCCGGCCCCCGGAGGCTGCTGCTGAGGCCTTCCAGTTCCTTCCTGATATTCTCTCTGGTCTCTTTTCTCATTTTTTCGTCTTTGTCTGTTAGACCCCTGAAAATAAGCATGGTTTAATCAGGATGCAATGTATTTTTCAATTTTCTTAACGGCATGGTGGTAGGATGCTTTCAAAGCACCTGCAGATGTACCAAGTACCTCTGCCATATCTTCATATTTCATTTCATCAAAATACCTGAGGTTAAATACCACCCTCTGTTTTTCAGGCAGGGAAAGTATCGCTTTCTGTATCTTCTTTTCCATTTCACTGCCCCGGTAATGAACATCTGCCTCAAGGCTCTCTTCCAACTGCCTGGAAACATCTCCGATTGACAGGAACATATGCCGCTTTTTTCGTTTAAGGAAAGATAGCGATTCATTCGTTGCTATCCGGTAGATCCATGTATACAGTGCAGAGTCCTTCCTGAATTTTGGCAGTGATTTCCAAACCTTCACAAAAACATCCTGAACAATATCATCAGCATCCTCATGAACAATGACAAGACGCCTTACATGCCAGTAGACCATCTCCTGGTACTTCCTGACAATGAGATTGAAGGCATAATCCGGATTATCGCCCTCATTAAACATTCTAAGCAACTCATCATCGCCCGGTTTTGTCATTTCCACCCTTACTTCCTGTCAATTATAGTAATTTTTTACAAAAGTAAGTGAATTATTTTCTTTTTGCCCCCTTATAAAAACTCCCTTTGAAATCAATGCTGTATATTTGTAATTATTAGGATATAAATGAATAATAATTGTCTATGTCGGTAAGCAGTGATATCAGGGTGGTAAGTTGCACGGCTGAACCGGTGATGCTTAACGGATGGAAACACCACCTGGGGTACCTTGTTGAACAGGTCACCAGATGGACCAAAAAACCGGAACAGTTGTTCCCCCTCTTTATTGCAAAACTTAAGCTTCTTGGTGATTCCCAGTTTGACTTATACAATGGGCGGCTGAAACCCGAACAGATTGCAGATGAACTCACAAAAACCCTAAAGGGGTTCAGGGCCTTTGAAAGGGAAAACTACTTCCGGTGGGTAGATAGTTCCAACCAGTTATACTGGCAACTTACAGTTTCTGACCAGTCAGAATGGACAATGAGAAAGGGTGATGATGAAAACTACTATATACATATCCATCCTTCGCGGCATTCAAAATTCAGTCAGCGGATAAAGGCGAGCCAGCTCAGAACGGCACTTGCAACCCTGGTAATGGCAAATATGAAAGGTGAAAAACCCGGCCTGCAGCTTATGAACAGTGTTCGCCGTGACTATCTTGGAATGTCGGGCCTGAACAAGCAGCTAGCCAGGGAAATATTCGCCATTATGAACAACTTTGCAGATATTGCAGGCATCCCCCATTGAATCAATCCCTGTTAATCACCTGCGGAAAATCCCAGATCACCCGTTAAGATAATAGAAAAGCAATACAAGCGGTATTACTATACCCGCACCGGTAAGCCATTTACCTCTTCCCCCCAGGCCATTCTTACCCTTTAGGATAAACAATCCGGTAAAAGCCAGAACTATCAGCGAAGCCGCATAAAGGTCGGAAAACCATGTCCATAGTTTGCGTGGTGTATTGTAATGCAGGAAGTTTACCTGTCTGAACACGGGCCTTGGCCTCACGGTTTCAAGCTTACCCTGCCCTGTATCCATATTGACGGTAATGCTTCCGTTTCTGATAAATATCCTAAGGTCATCACCGCTGCGCAGGCTGGTTCGGTATTCATCGCTTCGACTGATCTGTTCCAGGAAAAAAAGAGCCATATCTTTATCATCCGTATCCCTGGATACGGTTTCAAGATTATGGCTTTCCTGGGTAATTATATAATTGGGGTTCCAGTGATGCCGGTGGTTCAGTGCAATGCCCGACAAACCGTAAATAATGCACATGCCGAAAAAGAAGTATCCCAGGTCACGGTGAACCGCCCTGTTAATTCTGCGAATACTCATGATCTACCTGATCTCGTATGCCTGCAAATCTACATAAGGCCTTATGTTCGGATCAATACCCCTTTCGGCCATCAAGCTAATGGCCTCGGCTGTTGATTCACAATCGTGACCCTCATCGTGCTGCTCCAGTTCCTCCATATTCAGGACCTCAGTCCTGAGTACCCCTGTAACACTTATCTCACTACCCTCAGCTTCCACGCTGAACTGATCCATAAGAGCCCCAAGCCTTACCTGCAGGCTCATTGCATTGTCATCTGCCTGGACAATACGCATCTTGTCACCGCTGTGACGGCACATATGGTCTATGATCCCCTCAAATCTTACTGTTTTCCCCTCAAATTCCATTGGATCGGATACCAGTTCAGATATAGCCATATCCATTACGGCATATTCACCCTGCTGTTCATTTGCAGGCCCTGAGCAGGAGACAATAACAACAGCTGCTGCAAGTGTTAAAAATATCTTTCTCATTGTTTCTGTTTTTTATAATACTTGAAAAGTAATCCTTTTTCGGTACCAACAGGTCAAAATTACAAATAATTATTTTCAGAAAATAAAGAAAACAGCCACACCAGTTATACTTATTAATGCCCCTATAACCTCCTTCCAGCTTACTCTTTGTTTGAAAATCAAATATGTCGCAGGCAATATTAGTATAGGTGAAATTGACATGATTGTAGATGCGATGCCGGTAGCAGTATATTTTACCGCCACAAGAGATGAAGAGACCCCCAGGAATGGTCCAAAAAATGCCCCAAGCAGCATAAGCCAGATCGCGGTGCTGTCTTTTAACGCAAGCCCGACTGCGGTCCATTTCCTAAAAAAGTGAATCACTATCGTAAAGCCTATGATTCCGGCAATTACCCTTATCTGCGTTGCAGAAAAAGCGTCATATTCCTGCATGCCGAACTTGCTTAGTACCAGGCCGGTTGCCTGCCCGGCAGCCCCAAGCAGAGCATACACTATACCGACTGGGGAGACCCTGTCTTCCACCGGTAAAGCCCTCCCCTGCCTGTTTTTACGCTTGTAGAGTATCACCAGGGCAATCCCTGAAATAGTCAGCATCATTCCCCCGGTATGTATCAGTCCAAGCCTCTCTCCCATAAGTATCCAGCCGGCAATTGCAGCAATTGGCGGAACCAGTGTCATGATAAGAAGGGAAAGCCGGGATCCTATCATTGCAAAAGCCTTGAAAAGGAAAAGGTCACCTATTACAAAACCCACAAGCCCCGAAAGTGAAAGCCAGAACCAGTTGTAGGTGCTGGCATCAAGCGGCAGGGCCATATCCCTTCTTATCCACGAAAAGATCCCCAGCAGGAAAAAGGCCATGAACAGCCTTATAATATTAACCGGGACACTGCCAACCCTCCGGCTGGCCGTTTCAAAGGCCATTGCAGTTACAGTCCAGCAGACCGCTGTTAACAGGGCGGCCAGTTCACCAATCCTGTATTCCATTTTGATGAAGTTTAAGGCCGCAAAGTTATGATTTTAACGTGCTTTTCTGTTATTTTTGCGACAATAAGTAAAAACAAAATCCTTCCCCTATGGATGAAGTTCAAAGTTTTACTATGGAGGTAGACCGGATTGCTGTATGGTCATTTATTGGATATCTTCTGCTCATAATTTTTATCGGAATCTATGCCACCAGGTTTTCATCCAGGGGAATTTCAAATTTCTTCATAGGCGGGCGCAAGATGGGAATGCTGGTAGTGGCACTCTCTGCTGTGGTAAGTGGCAGGAGTGCCTGGTTGCTGCTTGGGGTGACCGGTATGGCATTTGAAATGGGGTTTTCTGCCCTCTGGGCAGTATTGGGATATACTATTGTCGAGTTCTTCCTGTTCTTTTTCTATGCTCCGCGTATAAGATGCTTCAGCGAAAAAAAGGATTGCATAACCGTACCAGATTTCTTTGCTGAACGTTTCGATGACAAAAACGGGATGCTTCGTTCGGTGGTTGTGGGCATTATAATAATATTCATGATAGCATACGTATCCGCACAATTTGTTGCCGGTGGCAAGGCTTTCGAGTCTACTTTTAATCTCTCGGAAACTCAGGGCATTTTGCTTACTACCGCAATAGTGCTTTTCTATACCATGGCAGGAGGATTTTTAGCTGTCAGCCTTACCGATACCATTCAGGGAATTTTCATGATAATAGCTCTTTTGATATTGCCGGTTATTGCCATTATGCACCTGGGTGGTTTCGGTCATTTCTTTTCCCAGGCATCGGCGCTTTCGGAAGGAACCTTCTTCAACCCTTTCGCACTGGGTGCAGGAGCACTTATTGGGTTCCTCGGTATAGGCCTGGGGTCACCGGGTAATCCTCATATCATAGCCAGATATATGTCAATCAAAAACCCTGCAAAGCTAAGGCTTGTTGCAATGGTGGGGACAGGGGCAAATGTGCTTATGGGCCTGGGGGCCATTATCACGGGAATGGCAGGACGATTATACTTTCCCGACGTATCCCTGCTTCCGGGTGCAGATCAGGAGAACATTTACCCGGTACTGGCAAGTCAGCACCTTCACCCTGTGTTGTTCGGAGTGGTAATTGCAAGCATCTTTGCAGCCATTATGTCTACGGCAGACTCTCAACTGCTGGTAGCTGCCTCCGCACTAATCAGGGATATTTATGAAAAGCTTATTAACCGCGGCAGGGATATCCCGCAGAAAAGGCTGGTATTATTAAGCAGGTTGGTGGTGGTACTTCTTGTGGGCTTCTCTCTGTTTCTGGGGCTCATTGCAGAACAACTGGTATTCTGGCTGGTGCTTTTTGCCTGGGCTGGCCTTGGTGCCGCCTTTGGCCCCACCTCCATACTGGCCCTTTTCTGGAAAGGAACAACAAGGGCCGGTATGGTGGCGGGTATGTTAAGCGGTGCTTTTACCGTTATTGTATGGACACGTATTGAGGTGCTGGCAGATTTTATCTACGAGCTGGTGCCCGGTTTTATTATCGCCCTTCTGGTAACCATTATAGTTAGCAGGTTCACACAGAAGCCTGACGATATTGATTCACTCTATTCAGCGATGAAGGACAAGTAAGCCTATCTGCGGCCCCGGCCGGCAGGAGACCTTAAGCGATCACCACGAACTGCTGCCTGGCGTGAAGAAGGACCGCGCAAACTTGTCTGCCTGTCATATACAGCTCTTTGCTCTTCTGTAAGCGCTGACCGGATATCGTTACGGTGCTGCACACCCTCTTTCATCTGCTGGTTTCGAAGATCTGTCATTTCATCAATTACGCTGTTAATTTCCTCCTGGTCTGCCCTCTCAGCATTCAGCCTGCGCATTTTAGCACGCAATTCATCCATCCTGGCACGATGTAAAGTGCTGCTTTCCAGGTGTTCCAGACGCAACTGGCCTAACTGCTCTTTTTGCTCCTCTGTCAGGTCAGGAACCATAAGACAGTATTCCCTTTCGGCACGTACAGGCCTTTCGGCCCTCTGTACAGGACGTTCAACAAGCCTCTGCTGCTGGCTCCTGCTATCGGCAGGCCTTCTTGATGCTCTTTGTGCAAGTGCATCGACCGATACTAACATAAGTGCTGCCAATGCAACACCGAAAATTGAAATGGCTTTCATGATAATAGTTTTAATAGATTTATAAATTAGTTTACACCCGTTTGACCATGCAGAAGCAGAAAAGTTTAATCAAATCAAAAATTGATAGGATGGCCAAAACAAATTAAGTTATGTATTGTTTTAATTTGAAATGATCATTACTTTTGTTGCCGTTATCAAGGAAAATCACAAATTATCAACCATATAGTGAAATGAAAAGTAAAATCATTACCCCGAGGCTTTTGGTAATCAGTGGAATTATCCTGTTTGCAGCATTAATGCGACTTGTACCGCACTATCCCAACTTCACCCCCGTTGCAGCAATTGCCCTTTTCGGAGGGGCATACCTTGGCAGGAAACCACTGGCCCTGATGGTTCCTCTGGTGGCTTTGTTTATAAGCGATCTGTTCCTTGGTTTCCACAATATGATGATTCCGGTTTACATTGGTTTTGCCCTGGTGGTTCTGCTGGGAACCCTGATGAAAAACCGGGTTCGAGTTCCCTATATAATCGGCGGCTCATTGGCAGGTTCACTGATCTTTTTCCTGGTGACCAACTTTGCAGTTTGGGCCTTTACCCCCTATTACCAGCCAAACCTGCAGGGGCTTCTCACCTCCTACACCATGGCAATACCATTTTTCCATGCAAGCCTGCTGGGTGACCTTTTCTATAACTCACTGTTCTTTGGTAGCTTTTACCTGATAAAGCAATACTACCCCTCGCTGAAGCTTGCCTGATTTGCTGAACAGGGGCAGTACAACCACTTTGTTCCTTAGGAGTATTATGATTACTTTTGTATTGGGAGAAAGGTCTCCTGAAAGTAAGCATAGTAAGATGGCACTCACATTTTTTAAAATACCGAAGAATAAAAAATACTCCTACAAGCCTGTCTATTACGATCAAAAAAAGGAGGAGAGGGAAAAACTCCAGAAAGCTGCAATTGAGCAAGACAGTGAAAATTATGAAAAGGCATTAAGGGAAAGGATGCAAATGAGGTGGAAAAGATCGACCGGTGCCCGCAGCCGCAGAGCTTCGAATCAGCGCCTTGTGATCATCTTTGTTATAATGTTTTTGCTGCTCTATCTGATATTTTTTATCTGAAAACAAAACGGCCAGCCTTACGACTTAAATTATCGTAAAAGTTTATGCATGATATAATAAAGCTGTTACCTGACTCTGTTGCAAACCAGATAGCCGCGGGAGAGGTAATTCAAAGGCCCGCTTCAGCAGTCAAGGAGTTATTGGAAAATGCAGTTGATGCCGGTGCGGAAAAGATCCAGCTTATTATCAGTGACGCTGGTAAGACATTGATCCAGGTAGTTGACAATGGCTCGGGTATGAGCGAGAAGGATGCAGAACTCTGCTACGAAAGGCATGCAACCTCGAAAATTGGACAGGCCGAAGACCTGTTTTCAATACAGACCATGGGGTTCAGGGGTGAAGCCCTTGCCAGTATGGCTGCAATTTCAAGACTGGAGATTAAGACAAGGAAAGCTGACAGCGACATAGGTACCGAAGTAATAATTGAAGCGTCAAAACCCCAATCAAAAAATGCTTGCAATTGCCCTGCAGGTACTAGTATTGCCGTCAAAAACCTCTTTTTCAACACCCCTGCAAGAAGGGCCTTCCTTAAATCAGATAATATCGAAAAACGCCACATCCTTCAGGAGTTTCAAAGGATCGCAATTGCCCGCCCTGATATTGAGTTTAAATTTTACCAGAACGGCCAGCTTACCCACCATCTTTACAAAAGCAATCTTAAACAACGAGTAGTAAATCTTTTTGGCAACAACTACAACCAGCGGCTTGTACCACTTGAAGAGAGTACGCAGATAGTCAACATAAGCGGGTTTATAGGTAAACCCGAGTATGCAAAAAAAACGAGGGGAGAACAGTTTATATTCATAAATAAAAGGTTCATACGCTCACCTTACCTGAGCCATGCCGTAGAGAATGCATTTGAGGGCCTTTTGCCGGAAGACTCCCATCCCTCCTACTTTATCTTCCTGGAAACCGATCCTGACCAGATAGATGTTAATGTGCATCCGGCCAAGACAGAGGTTAAGTTCAGGGATGAAAAGTACATATACCAGATAATCAAAACAGCGGCCAGGCATTCACTGGGAAGCCATAATATATCTCCGAGCCTCGATTTTGAAAGGGAAACAGCATTTGATGACATTCCACCCACAACAGGGGATCAACCTGTAAAACCGCCTGTTATCAGAATAAATCCCGATTACAACCCTTTTGAAAAGGAAAAGAGTGCTTCACTCAGTTCAAGGGTTAATCCAAAACAGTGGGAACAAATATATCCCCAGGAAAAGGATATCCCTTCAGTGAAGTCTGATTTGCCAGGCAACCAGTATACCATCAGCCCCGACTGGGACAATAGCAGAAGTGAACCCAGTGGAGGCAGCCTGCTGCAGCTTCATTTAAGGTATATCATAAGTCCCGTGAAATCAGGGCTTATGATCATAGACCAGCAAAGGGCTCACGAGAGGATACTTTACGAAAGGTTCTCGGCATCATCAGGGAAAAAGGAATCAGGTTCACAACAGCTGCTTTTCCCTGAAAATATCAGGCTGAATGAAACAGATGCAGCAATACTGAGGGAAATTAAAGAAACCGTTAAAAGTATGGGATTCGGGCTTAATGAACTTGGCCGTGATACATTTGTAATTGATTCAGTACCATGTGGCATGCCTGAGGATCATGACCTGGGAGAAGTGTTAGAGGGAATACTGGAAAATTATCAAAAGAATAAACTTGAGCTCCGGAACAATAAAAAAGAGAATGTAATCCGTTCACTGTCGAGGAGACTGGCAGTTAATCACGGTAAGCTGCTTACAGAACAACAGATGTCAGCTCTTGTGAACGATCTTTTTTCCTGTGAGATACCCCAGTATACACCTTCAGGCAAACCGGTACTGCAAATAATTACCAGCAGCGAACTGTCAGAGAGGTTTAAATAGCAGAGAAATAGTATTTTTGCCCATCCGGAACAGTTATAGTTTCCGGCAGACAAACTTTTTTTCGTGTGCTGCGTTTTAATAACAGAATAAACTAATAGACTATGCAATACAGACCCGGCGGGTTCAACCTGATGCCCTTAGTTGTTAAAAACCTTTTGATTATAAACGGCTTGTTCTTCCTTGCCACCGTATCAATGGCAGGAGCATTCCAGCTTGACCTGATCAAAACACTCGGACTTCATATGCCAGGTTCTCCGGATTTTGAGCCCTATCAGTTCATCAGCCATATGTTCATGCATGCGAACTTCTCGCACATTTTCTTCAATATGTTCGCTCTCTGGATGTTCGGCTCAGCTATTGAGAACCTTATGGGGCCAAAGCGATTTTTGACCTATTACCTGATCACTGGTTTTGGCGCTGCATTCCTGCATCTTGGAGTCAGTTATATGGAAATGGTTAACCTCCGCTCGGAGCTACTTGCCGCAGGATACTCTGCAGAAGATCTCCGGCAGTTCATCGAAACAGGATCCTACAGGGTTTTACCGGGAGTCTCAGAAAGGGCACTTGTTGGTTATCTCAGTAAATACTTTATTCCGACAGTTGGCGCATCGGGAGCGGTGTTCGGCATACTTCTGGCTTTCGGGATGTTCTTTCCCAACAGCTATATATACCTTTTCTTTGCTATTCCGATAAGGGCGAAGTACTTTGTCATTGCCTACGGAGTCCTTGAACTCTATTTTGGTGTGGTTAACAGGCCCGGTGACAATATAGCCCATTTTGCACACCTTGGCGGAATGCTGTTTGGCTTTCTGTTGATTAAGTATTGGCGGCGCAGGGGTCAGATATATTATTAACTGGTAAACTATCTGCTTTAATCATGCAGCAATCCATATTCCAGGAAATAAGAAATTTTTTTCTAAGGGGCTCTGTTCTTGCAAGGCTTATAGGTATAAACGTTACGATATTTATACTGATAAACATTGTAAGGGTCCTTTTTTTCCTGTTCAACCTTGACGGAGCCGGGGATGCAATAACTCACTGGCTC
>PWNY01000399.1 GCA_003557805.1 Bacteroidales bacterium
CGCAGGCGCCAAGGGACAGAACCAGCCGAAGTCGGAAAGTCAGCGTATGCTTGCTTGCCAGACCGGGCAAAATCCGGCCCGCGAATGGCTACCGGCAAAATGTGAGTTAACTCGGATAGCAAAGCTGTATGTGCGCCTCGATCCGGCGGGTTCTCCAATGGCGTATCGGACGCACTTCAAAATGAGTTTTGATGTCGCGAAAACTCCGCTCTACATGCTTGAGTTCTTTATAGCTTCTGGCCACCTGGGCATCGGCAAGTTCGTTGCTGTCCAGATCGGTTTTTAGCAGATAATAGTGGCCAAGCTTGTCATCGATAACCACTCGGCGTCGGTTTAACCGGAAGGTGAGTCGATAACGGCGATGTTTATCGGAGCTGGCTATCTCGACTACATCAATATTTCAGAATTTGGTTTGATCATATTGCTCCAGGGCCCGCATGGCCCGTTGATACATGTCAGGCGATTCTGAGCTACTCATTAAATCGGAAGTTTCTTATTAAACACCCGGTTATAGTATCTGTAATATTTTGATAAAGATTTTTGATCAGCCAAAGAAATATTCTTTATGAATGGAGTGGGCTAAAGGTTTTGTGCTATATAACAGTTTTGGATTGGCTGAGAAAGAGAAATTTACCATCAAATTTGGGTCGAAGAAATTGAGTATAACGGCCCTGCATTTCTGCGTCGTGGCAATCAATTTTGATGTCAAGCAAAAAACGCTTGCACGTCCGCAGGATTCGAAGAACCGCGTAGCGAAATGCGTATAGCGCAATCACAGGTTTCACGTTGTTGTGTAGTTTGTACCCGGCCCCGTGCCGTGTTTTACCAATAAGTTCTTGTCCACAAGATTAGCCAAGGTCCGTTTAACGGTCGGTGCCGGATAGCCAAGTCCTTCACTTATTTGACCTGATTTGCACCCTGGATTATTCGAGATAAATGTAATAATCGCTTTGTCTCTGGGCGATAGTGATGCTTCTACTCCCTGTAAGGAGAGTTTATCCATGAGTTGACGCTGAATATTTCCTAAAGCGTCGAAAAAGAACCAGACCCAATCGGCAACATCTTCACCGGGTCTGTTAGCCTGAGAACTTCTCAAAAGCCGATAATACTCTGACTTTCGACTCTCAATCTCATGTTCAAAGCTCACATACTCAATCCATTTATATCCATTTTTCAGCAACAAGAGCGTTGCTAAAAGTCTGCTCAGCCTGCCATTACCATCCTGAAACGGGTGAATGGTTACAAATTCATAGCAAAATAACGCACATTTGACCAGCGGATGAACCTGTTTTTCTTGACGATGCCAATATACCAAACTGTACATAGCGTCACGGGTCGCCAATCCGGGTTCGGTTGTCTGAAATAAAATTTGCCGACTGCCATCGGGCATTCGGGCTTCCACAGTGTTACTTTGCTGTTTATATTCGCCACAGTGCCACTCGTGCTTGCTACTATGTTGTAGCAGCATCTGATGGAGTAGTTTCAAATTGTTCTCGGTAATATCGATTTCGTCTGCATTATCAGATATAAAATCCAATACATTGAAATACCCAACCACTTCCTGCGTATCACGATCCTGAAGTGTTGTTATGTCGATATCTTTAAGTAGTCGTTCAACCTGCTCATCACTGAGCTGCGAGCCTTCTATGCGAGTTGATGCCCCAACACTTCGTACCGTTGCAATGGATTTTAGCTGCTTAAGACTTTATCCTTCACGTCTCTCGATAGCTGACTATGATGCATCAAATCGATCGATTTGACTAATAATCCCGATTAGTTCCCAGTTGAGCGTAAGCGAAAAGGTGTGTATGTGTGTATGCATATCTTCATCTACTTGATACGATATGATACGTAATTATACGATAATGATACAATGAAATTTGTCTCGCCCAATTACTCATGAAAGGAAGGTGGCTAATCATGCGCTACAACGGCTTCGCATTTGTGCGGCGGGACGAACAACTATGAATATAAGCAACAAGTGCTTGGCCGTCCGCTCTATTTGCCTTGTTAGCTGCCGAGCCTACAATCTCAGCGATTTAGACCGAAAGTGTTCGGCAATTTCCTCTTTTGAGATCTTCTTTGTCACAAAGTCCAGGACTAAATCTGCCAGTTCTTCATCATAAGATTCCTCAACGGTATATCCATTCAGGTACAAAAATGTTAGGGCAGTGGCCAAAGCTGTGCGTTTATTCCCGTCGACAAATGGATGGCGCATCGTCAAACACGTTACATAACTTGCCGCCATTCCAAAAAGATCGTGCAGATGTTCACCTCCAAAACTGGCTTTTGGGGAGTCTACACACGCTTTAATACCATCTTGATCACGAATATTGGGTTCGCCACCGGAAATTTGGATCTCTTGTTGATGAATGAACAGAATCTCTTCCAGTAACAGGAAGGTGGGCTCAGGCATTATTCAGCAAGTTTATCCAGGGATTTACGATGCTTTCTGCTGATCTGCTGATAAGCAGATTGGACATCAACTTTCTTAATCAACAATCCGTCCTCATGAGGGATGACCTCTACACTGCCTTCCTCATCAACCTTGAGAAGTTTCAAAAGAGGCTTTTCCAGAAGTAAGCCCCTGCTGTTTCCGATTTTTTGAAGTTTCTTAATCATGGCACATGGTGTTGTGTTCTTACATAGTTCTTACCATGATTATACGGAAAAGAAGGCAAAAAAGTATCAGGGAAGATTAGTAATTATCCTGGCGGCTAACGACCCACGGTTTAACCGGCTTGGCCTCAATGGCTGGTAATTTAATAAATCTCTGAATTTCTATAAGCCACTGAATTTTGAACCGGCTAACAGCGGCCAAGTCCGTGTTGAACCGTTTGTTATACCACACTGAATGTGCATCGTTTTGTGATCGGAAAATATCAATGACGAAAAAAACGGTATTAATAA
>PWNY01000056.1 GCA_003557805.1 Bacteroidales bacterium
CTGGTCAAGGCCATCCAGCAGGTCTGCTACCGGATGCGCGGCTACCGGCGCAAGGCGCGCCGTTTCGGCTGCTACCTGCGGTTCCAGGACGTCCAGTGGCAGGGCACCTCGTTCGCCTTCGCCACCCCGGGCTATACCAACATCGACGAATATGTGATGGACGCCTGCATCCCGGCCGCCATGCAGCTGCTCAAACGGGCGCAGCGCGAGGGGCACGCGTTCCGCGGGGTCGGGCTCCACACCATCGAAATGGTGCCCGGCGACCAGCTGGAGATCTTCTTCCGGGAGGACGACCGACTGGAGCGCCTCTACCGCTCCATCGACACCATCAACAACGTCTACGGGAAGCAGGCGATCATGAAAGGCGCCGTTAAGGATGGCGTTCCGGGCAAGACGCACTTCGTGAACCGGAGCTGAAGGGGGTATAACGGGGATTCCGCCGGAAAGACATTTTGCTTTGTCAGCGCCGCCCGATCATGGGATGGCCGGCTGGCCCTGGTTGGCCGGAATCCTTCGTGCTAACGGAGGTGACACACAACGCGATTGTACACCAACATGTTACTAATATTGCTTCTCTTAATAACACACAGGTTTTGCAAACCTCTCCTCAAATTAATAAGTTATTAACATTAAAACCCTACCTTTATGGAAATGCCTTACTTATAAGGCTGCGAAAAAAATCTATTGTATCATAAGGACTTGAAATATGAATAAATCAACAAAACCTGTTTTTGACTTTGAACTCCCCCCCCAGTTTAAAGAGTTGGTAAATGAAGCTCCCAGTGTGACCATTGCCAAAAATCTTGACGAACTTGTCAATCTTTCTGTCGGTGGTGAAAATGGCTTGTCGTATGAAGTGTATTATGACCTTCCTGACGGAGAAAGAAAACAGGAAGCAATCGTCCATAGAATGAAAAATGGCATTTCTGCCAATTATCTCGAACCATACATGCGGCGGAGAGATCCCGATTGCATGGTTATAGCCGATGACCTTCCCACGGATAAAGATACCTTTGAAAACCGGTTCGGTTATGACTTTGAACAGCTGCGTCAGGAAACGTTTGAGTGGTTGAAAAAACAGGATCTGGCCATGTTTTTCTTTCATGCCGGCAAACCGGGCATGGGTTCAGATGCCGTGGCAGTAATCCCTGCAAATTGTGGTTTTTTTGGTCTTGGTTTGGCGCTTTTGCAAGGCATGGTCAACCCGGACGAGCTTCCCGAAGACTTTAAACCTACCGCCTTTATCTACACCGCCCCGCCATTCAGACATACACACTTTGATGGCAAGCAGGTGGTGGTCCACAACCGGCAACCCGGCAATTATGAAATGTTCAGCTACAATCTGTATCCGGGACCCAGTGCCAAAAAAGGTGTATATGGCATGTTGATCGGCCAGGGAGAGTCAGAAGGATGGATAACTGCCCATTGTTCTGCCGTACGGGTAAGAACCCCATATGACAATGTTGTTACCATCATGCATGAAGGTGCGAGCGGAGGAGGCAAAAGTGAAATGCTGCAACAGCCTCACAGATTGCCTGACGGCCGGTTATTACTGGGAGATAACTTATATAAAGATGACAAGCGCCACTTGGAGCTGTCAAAAACCTGTGATTTGATGCCGGTCACCGATGATATGGCGCTTTGCCATCCTTCTTTGCAACGCGATGACAAGAAGTTATGGCTGGAGGATGCGGAAGAGGGCTGGTTTGTCCGCGTAGATCATATCACAGAGTATGGCACGGATCCGGAACTGGAGAAATTGACGGCTGTACCTCCGAAACCGCTGCTTTTCCTGAATATCGATACGGTGCCGGGAGGCAGGGCCATGATATGGGAGCATATACATGATGAACCCGGCAAACCATGCCCCAATCCAAGGGTTATTTTGCCCCGGGAGATTGTACCGGGTATTGTTTCAGAACCGGTACGAGTTGACATCAGAAGCATTGGATTGCGTACTCCTCCTTGTACCGCTGAAGAGCCCAATTATGGCATCGTTGGACTTATGCATGTATTGCCTCCTGCCCTTGCCTGGCTGTGGCGATTGGTTGCCCCGCGTGGTCATGCAAATCCAAGCATTATTCAAACCGAGGGAATAAGCAGTGAAGGAGTAGGCAGCTATTGGCCATTTGCTACCGGTAAAAAGGTAACACAAGCCAATCTTTTGCTCGAACAGATTGTTCAAACTCCGGAAGTACAATATATTTTGACTCCTAATCAAAACATTGGCGCCTGGAAAACCGGCTTTATGCCTCAGTGGATTGCCCGGGACTATCTGGCCAGAAAAGGCAGCGCCAGATTCAGCAAGGAGCAGATTATTCCTGCCAGGTGTCACGTATTGGGATACGCCCTGAAATACATGACGTTTGAAGGCCGCACCATTCCACCCTGGATGCTGCAGGTTGAGCTGCAACGAGAAGTCCAGGAAGAAGGATATGATGCCGGCGCTGAAATCCTGCTTGAATTCTTCTACAGGATGCTGAATAACTTCAATACTCCGGAACTTGACGATCTCGGCAGGAAAATCATAGAATGCTGCCTTGATAACGGAACCGTAGAGGACTATGAACAATTCGTTCAAAGCGAATAAGGAACAAGTGGCCGTGGAGTAATACGCAAGTTCACATTTACTTGTCAAAACTCCTTCTAAAGCTGTTCCGTAACAGATGAAGAAAAAGAGGGATTCCCTTTCGGGGTCCCTCTTTTTTTTTGTGGGTTTAATGGCCCTGCTTCTTATACTGGTAGTTCAACGATAAGCCATACGATGGGGAACCTTTTCCAAAATGATCGGGATAAATTTGAACAGGTATCTCTTCCCGCTGGCAGAAAAAGAACTCTCTTTGCTGCTTTGCTAACCTTGATTCCGGGTAAATAAATCACATATCAGTTATACGATCATGAAAA
>PWNY01000213.1 GCA_003557805.1 Bacteroidales bacterium
ATGAAGGCTTCCTAACTGAAATGCGATCCCGCATAGTAAGCCGCAGCAACCTAAATATACTCTCACGTAAACTGGGTTTGAACAAGCTTATACAGGCAAGCAGAGACAGTGGTATAAAAACCTCCAGCATCCCCGGTGATGCATTTGAGGCATTCATTGGAGCGGTTTACCTTGATAAGGGTTATAGCTTCACGAAGAAGCTCATCGTTCAGCAAATAATACAGACCCATCTCGACATAGATGAGCTTATGCAACGGGATATCAATTTCAAGAGCAAGATAATTGAATGGGCACAAAAAGAGAAAAAGAGTGTTGAGTTCAACATTGTTGAGGAGGATGACAGGGGGAAAAACGGAAAACTTTATACAATAGAACTGCAGGTTGGCAAAGTGGTGCTGGGGCGCGGACAGGATTATTCCATAAAGAAAGCTGAGCAGAATGCGTCAAGAATTGCCTGGGAAGACCTGCCGGGCAACACTGAGGCCAGCTGATATTTTTCTCTTACCTTTGCTAACAGCAAGAGATCCCAAAAGCCCCCATCCTGCAGATGCCCAGAAAGTTAAAGCTAGATATTGAATACGTCCCGGAGTTCAGCATAATCGGACTGGTTTCTGCACAGAAAGATTACAGGCTTTGCTGGCTTTTAAACAAACAACTGGATACCGATCTTAAAAGGCTCAGGGATTTTATATTCAGGCCCGAAAAAAACAGAAACCCGGGAAGGTTCACGGTTTTTCACTATGCACTGCCACATCTTATGATGCGCTGTTTTCTGGTTTCCAACAAGAGCAGTGAAACAACACTGCTTGCCGAGCCCAGAAACCTTGATTATCTATTTCTGCTTAAAAACCCAAAAGAGCAGTTCAATATTAAGGATATTTCAGAAAGACTCCGGTCAATACCACCTGTTGAAGCAGCTATTCCCTTGATCACCGACAGTAAAAAAACAAGCCCCTTTCTTTATGATTTTGAGTTATACCTCGGGAAGGCCTTAAAGTGAATCATTCTCCATATTCTTTGCTTCGTTCCAGAACACATCCATTTCCTCCAGGTTCATCTTTTTCAGGGTTTTTCCTGATTTTTTTGCTTCCCTTTCCAGGTGCTCGAAACGCCTTATAAACTTCTTATTGGTCCGTTCAAGTGCATTCTCCGGGTTTACATTTATAAACCTTGCATAATTAATAAGGGCAAACAGAAGATCACCAAACTCCTGTTCAACCTTGTCATGTGGAGCACCATCCTCAACCTCTTTTTTTAACTCCCCGAGCTCCTCCTCCACCTTGTCCCATACCTGATGAGGCTTTTCCCAGTCAAAGCCAACTCCCCTGACCTTGTCCTGTATCCGGTATGCCTTAATCATCGCCGGTAAAGACCCGGGGACACCCGACAAAACACTTTTCTTACCCCCTTTGAGTTTGATCTTCTCCCAGTTATCCTTTACCTCTTCTGCGGTACTTGCATTTACATCACCGTATATATGGGGATGTCTTTTTATCAGTTTGCTGTTTATTGACTCTATCACATCATAAATATCAAACCCTCCCCTTTCGCTTCCTATCCTGGAATAAAACACTATGTGAAGCAACAGATCTCCAAGTTCTCCCTTTATTTCCTCAAGATCATCCTCAAGTATTGCATCGCCAAGTTCATAAGTTTCTTCAATAGTAAGGTGGCGAAGGCTTTCAAGTGTCTGCTTCCTGTCCCAGGGGCATTTCTCCCTCAGGTCATCCATTATATCCAGTAAACGCCCGAAGGCCTCAAGTCTTTTATCCATTATCAATTGACTTTTTGCCAAAAGTAGCAATAATAATACAGTTTTATTAAAGCCTGGAGCCGACTGTATGAAAATTCAGAAAGCTGGTACCGCCCGCTCTGACATCAGCGCGCATATGAACTGTCCGTGCAGTATTTCCGCCAGGCAGAAGGAGTTCAACAGACAGATCAGTTTCTCCTTCAGGAAGCAGCAGGCGTGTATAATGAACAGAATGCGGAAGAGTCTGCCAGTTACGTGTGTCAGCCTGTTCTGCTATGGCTCCGAGAATTCCGAATATGGCTCCTATGGTTTCGTCCTCTTTCCTGATACCCTGCTCAGCTGCCTGGCGGACTGCCAGCCTGAGGAGCGCATTGCCCATTTCCCTGAATCTTTTGTCTTCAAGGGCCTGAAATGCAACTGCGTTCAGATCCTGAGCCAGGCAAAGCCCGGTTTTGATCTCACCTGCATCCACCCTGGCAGATTCATAAACCGGAGGGCGTTCAACATATTTTGGAAACGCAACCCTGATTACACGAAGGTCGCCAAGGTCGCCCGATGACCTGGAGGATGAGTGAACGGGAAAAGACATACCGTACTCTTCATTGATGAAATGTAACGATCCTCCTGCACCCCTTACAATGGTAAAAACAATATTCAGTTCATCCTTTACCGGCCCAAGGCCATTATGCCAGAATAAAACAACATCCCCATGGCCGGTTCGGTTTCCGTGTTCATATTCAATTCCGAACCTGTTTTCGTAAAATCTTACCTGATCATGAAAACCGGTACGGTAAGCCGCCCTGAGCAAATCGTACTTTAGCTGCGCTGGCGCTTCAACACCAAACAGCGTGGAATAATCCTCCTCATAAATTTCAAGCGCGTTGCGGTATGCAATAAATGCGTTATTATAGTCTCCGGCAGCATCGTAGACCATACCCATAAGGTTGTGGACAAAGGCATCCCTGCGGTACTTGTTTTGTCCCTGGTATCTGTCGCCAAGTGCATTAAGCGCAATATTAAGACGGCGGCACTCAACCAGTGCAGCATCCAGGTCTCCCAGCTGTATGAAATTCATAGCCTTGTAATAATGAACCATCAATAGTTCAAAAGGCTCCCCCCTGTATTCTGTAACCTTCGGATTAATTAGCAGGGCAAGTGCCTCGTCACCAAGATTCCTCCTGTAGTCTTCACCCAGGATATAGGCATGTTCAAAAAACTCATTGCTTTCACGGTAATTGCCAAGCATATGCTGTACCACTCCCTGATCCATATAATATAACAGGCGTGTGCGCCTTTTTTCTGCCCTTCTGTCATTTTCAAGTACACTGGCAGCCTGTTCAACATTACCTGACTGGAAATGCAGCTGAAAACGCTGTTGCCTCTGATAATATGTCATACATGATACAAGGGCAGCACTTCCCAAAAGGATCAGTATAAGCCTGATAACTGAATAATGTGCCGTTTTGAGGTTAAGCATAAACGGGAGTTGAAAAATAATAAGTGGTGGGAGAATTGATCCGGTCAGTTCCTTACGGCCTTCCTTATCTGTTTTTCACCTATCCAGACCTTCTCATTTGTTTCCATGTCAGAAAGCTCAAGGTTAACCTGGTAATAGATTACCCTGTCTCTTCCATGCTGATCAACTATTGAGTTCATGGTTCCTGTCATCATATAGTCAGCCCCTGTCTCCCTGCGCCATTGCGCTATCGTTGCAGGGTCGGCAAACTCGTGCTGGTCTGCCCTCTCTTCACGTATTTGCTCCCTGAACTCTGCGTCCTGCACAACCCTTACCAGCCCGCTGTTTATAAACTCCCTTTCCATATTGCGGATAAAAGTTTCTGCATCAATATGCTCATGGCTCCGGTTTCTTACATCTCCTACTATAATAACGGGTGCCCTTTCGTTGTTCTGTGTAAAGCGGTTAAGCCAGGGCCGGTTGAGGACATCATTTATCATCTCCTCTGCTACCAGCCTGGAGTCAGTATCGTTCCACCGTCCACTCAGGTCTATGGCCGTGTCTGTGCCAACACGGGTAACTGTACGCCTCTGGCAGCTTCCTGCAAGAATAACCATTGCTATCAATACTAAGGTCAGCGAATTTTTCATTGTTGTTAGGTTTTAATGATCGACTCAAAAATTAATAACAGACAGGAAACGTTTGCAAGCCCTGTCAGAAGCAACATCGCAAAGCGCGTGCCAGACAATTAAGATTTTAAAAATAACTTAAAATTGTATATTTTAAAAACCCCTGCCGTTCGGTTTGATACAGTTTGTGCCCGCCTGCGGACACTTTATATATTCAACAAATTTGAAAAATTATGTAATGTTCTGTTTTTATGCTTTTTACCTACGGTGGCACAATATTGGCTAATTATATGGCTAAAATCAAAAAACACTGGTTAAAATGGACAGGAAAATAGAAAAAAAGAAATGGACTCCTAAAAAGATAGCTGGTATTGCAGGAATAACTGCCTTCGGCATATTCATAATCTATCTGCTGTTTTTCCGCGACACAAGCAGCAGGCTTTACGTAGACATGGATAAAATGACCATATCTACTGTAGAGCAGGGCCGTTTCCAGGAGTTCATTCCTGTTGACGGAGTTGTACACCCGGAAGTTACAATATATTTGGATGCTGTTTTCGGCGGAAGGGTGGAGGAGATCTACCAGCGCGACGGTGCTCATCTTGAGGAAGGTGACAAAATCCTAAGACTTTCAAATGCACAGATTGAGATGAGTTATATGCAACAGGAGAATACCGCCCTTGAAGTACTTGACAGGTATCAGAATACACGCCTGAGCCTTGAACGGAATCTCTTCAGCCTCGAACGCCAGCTTGCGGATTTGGAATACCGACTTGACATAGCCAAGAAGGATTATATAAGAAAAAAGAGCTTTTACGATCAGGGGATGATCTCTGAAGAGGAGTACGAGAATTCATACCGGGAATACCACTTTGCGCAGCGCAATTATGATATAGGTCTGCGGACAATCAGGCATGACTCCCTCTATGTTTCGACACAGATGGACCAGATTAACGAGTATATTGACAGGGTACAGGAAAACATTGTCTTATTGCATGAAAACCTCGACAACCTGATAATAAGAGCCCCAATCAGCGGTCAGCTGTCATCATTCAGTGTGGAAAGGGGCGAAACAAAAACGGCAGGTGAAAACCTTGGCCAGCTAGATGTTCTTGACGGGTATAAACTGCGCGCGAGAATCGATGAACGTTACATCAACCGCACATATACAGGTCAGCCGGCAACTTTTGATTATGGCGGACAGACCTATGAGCTCGAGATAAGCAAGATATACAGCAATATTACAGGCGGGGCTTTCGAGGTTGACCTGCAGTTCAATGGAGATGAACCAGGAGGGATAAGGCGGGGCCAGACAATACAGTTAAGGTTGCAGTTCAGCGGTGTTGCTGATGCTCTTATAATACCAAGGGGCGGATTCTACCAGGCAACAGGAGGCAACTGGATATATGTCCTTGACCCTTCAGGCAACCAGGCGGTAAGGCGCCCGATACGCATAGGCAGACAGAATATACACCACTATGAAGTGCTGGAAGGCCTTGAGCCGGGCGAAAGGGTCATTGTTTCATCATATGACACCTACGGAGGCAGAGACAGGCTGATTTTCAGATAGAGTCTGTCTTTTATAAATACTTTTGTAACAAAACAACACATATAAACGTCAATTAATATAGTTATTTCCCAAAAAATCTCAGCCATGATCAGAACAGTTGAATTAACAAAGGTTTTTCGCACCGAAGAGGTGGAAACCACAGCACTCAATAAGGTATCCTTCGGTATCAATGAAGGTGAATTCGTTGCCATAATGGGCCCGTCGGGTTGCGGCAAATCGACACTGCTCAATATTCTCGGACTTCTCGACAACCCCAGCGACGGCCAGTATTTCTTTCTTGACCATGAAGTATCAGGGTATTCCGAAAAACAGAGGGCTAACCTCAGGAAGAGAAACATAGGCTTTGTTTTTCAGAACTTTAACCTTATCGATGAGCTTAGTGTATTTGAAAACGTAGAGCTTCCGCTGATATATCTCGGCTACAGTTCTTCCGAACGCAGGCAAAGGGTAGAAGAAGTGCTCGAGCAGATGCAGATAATGCACCGCAAGAACCATTTTCCCCTGCAGCTATCAGGAGGGCAGCAGCAGAGAGTTGCAGTATGCCGGGCTGTAGTAGCAAAACCACACATTATACTTGCCGATGAGCCTACAGGTAATCTCGACTCCACACATGGTGACGAGGTCATGAACCTGCTTGAATCACTCAACAAGAATGGCACTACTATCATAATGGTGACCCACTCCCAGCGTGATGCATCATATGCACAGAGGATAATCCGCCTCTTCGACGGACAGATAGTTACTGAAGACAAGTCAACGGAATTTGTGCTGACTGCTGAAGCTGCACAATAATACCCAAAGCGGTCAATCGTAGTGAAATGTACAGGAACTATCTTATAAGCGCCTTGCGCAGCATCAGGCAGTCAAGTCTTTATTCCGCAATAAGCATTTTCTGCCTTGCAACCGGAATAACGGGAGCAATACTGGTCAGTCTGTACGTAAACCATGAGCTTTCCTATGATACCCATTACGATGATCACCAGAGAATAATCCGGATAGAAGGGGTTTACGATATGGCAGGGGCTTCGTACCACCTGGCTGCGACCCCTTTCCCCCTTGCTTTTGCAATGATGGAAGATTATGCTGAAGTGGAGAACTTTGTGCGCTTCTTTATGCGCGAAGAGGAGGTGATGGTAAGATCAGGAGAATCGGAGTATCTTGAAAGCGGTTTTGTACTTGCAGACTCAACGGTATTTGACGTATTTTCACACAGCTTTGTTCACGGCAGCCCGGAGGGCGCACTTTCTGCGCCGAACACAATAGTTATCAGTCGCTCATTAGCAGAGAAGTATTTTGGTAACGAACCCTCAATTGGAAAAACCCTGAGGGTTGGAGATGAAAATTATTCAGTAACCGGAGTTATTGAAGATCTTCCGGATAATACCCATTTCAGGTATGATGCACTGATATCGATGTCTTCGGCCGATGCAGACCTGGTCTATTCAAATGACCCGGAACTTTACTGGAATATAAACATTAACTACACCTATATACTGCTTCACCAAGGCAGTAGTATTGAGGAGTTTGTTGGGAAACTGCCCGGCTTTGCAGACAAATATGCAAATCCAATGGGTGATGTATTCGGGGCAAGTGCTACTTTCCTGGCAACACCACTGCGCGAGACCCATTTTAATAATATTATGATGGCCCAGGGTACCGGCGACAGGTCAACCCTGCTGATCCTTTCGCTTGTAGCACTTTTCCTGGTACTTATAGCTGCCATAAATTACACCAACCTGGCAACTGCAAGGGCAGCGAAACGGTCAAGGGAGATTGGAATCCGCAAGGTTACAGGTGCAAGCCGGAAACAGTTGCTGGTTCAGTTCCTGGCAGAATCAATGCTGGTGGCTTTTATCTCGCTTGTATTATCGATATTCCTTGCCGAGATCCTGCTTCCTTTCTTTAATACGATCGCAAATACCTCATTCAGCCTTGCAGACTTTTTAAAAGGCACACTGCCGGTTCAGATCCTGTTTATAACAGTTTTTACAGGACTTGCCGCTGGAATATACCCCGCCTTAATTCTCAGTAACATGAATCCTTCCCTGATCGTCAAGGGGCTGATCTACAGGGAGAGTAAAAAGGGTCTGATGCGGAAAGCCTTAGTAGTGTTCCAGTTTGCAATATCAATTTTACTTGTCAGCGGCACATTCACAGTGCAGCAGCAGATGAGTTTCCTCAGGGAAAAACCACTGGGTTTTGAAAAGGAAAACCGGGTATCTATAACACTTCACGGCAGCGGACCCCGCTCCTCAATAGAGACACTTGAACAGAGAGTAATGCAGAACCCACTGGTAATAGGCACAACCAAAGCGTTTTCGGTACCAGGGGGAGAACATAATGTAAATGCCGTAAGGATTGATTCTGACGGGATAATGCAGGAGACCTTCATTGCTGTCAACTATGTTGATCTTAACTATATCGACAATCTTGGAATCAGGCTGATCAGAGGAAGGTATTTTGATCCGGGAATGCGTTCAGACATTGCACAGACAGCTGTCATAAATGAAACTGCCATGAATAAGTTCGGCTGGGGCGACAATATTGCCGGCAAACAGATACACATGCAGTTTGACCAGGAGGGCAACCCCCAGACAACTCTGAGGGTTATAGGGGTGGTAGAGGACTTTCACTTCCTTTCTCTGACAAACCCCGTGGACCCCATGATGCTCATCCTTCCGGAATCACCGTCATCTTTCCGTCACCTTATAGTGCAATATGAAGCGGGTGAAAAAGAGCAGGTTATCCCTTTTCTGGATTCCGAGACCAGGGATTTTGACCAGTCCAGGATACCTGTTATTTCATCACTTGAAAAGGGTTTTATTGAAGAGTTCGAGTCAGACCAGAGGCTTGGTAAAATATTTGCCATTTTCTCCCTGGTCACAATAATGATATCCTTTGCCGGACTATTCGGACTCTCGTCCTTTATGCTTGAACAGAGAAAAAAGGAGATAGGAATAAGAAAGGTCCTTGGTTCCTCGGCCGGGGGTGTGCTTATAATGCTATACAGGGAGTTCTCCTGGCTTATACTTATTGCTGTTATTATAGCAGCGCCACTTTCATGGTACCTGATGTCCAGGTGGCTTGAAAACTTTACATTCCACATAGACATGTCTCTGGTGCCCCTGCTTTGGTCTGCTGTCACCGCATTCCTTATTGCCATGTTAACGGTGAGTTACCACAGCCTCAGGGCTGCAGCACTCAATCCTGCCGACTCACTGCGGGCAGAATAGGCCAGCGCCCCCATATAATCAACAAAGCACGTTATGTTAAAACACTATTTAATAACCGCTTTAAAAAACACAAAAAGGTATCCGTTGTTTTCCCTGATAAACTTCTTTGGCCTTGCGACGGCCATGGCAGTTTGCCTTATGATACTCCTTTTCGTACACAGGGAGCTTACTTTCGACCGTTTTCATAAAGATGCACACGATATTTACAGGATTAGTCTTCATATGAATATACAGGGGGAAATGACAGATGAACCGGTTTCAAGCCATGCCACCGGGCCGGATATTCTGCAGGAGTTTCCTGAGGTCATTGAGATGACAAGGTTGTCACATTGGTATGAACCCGTTACCGTATGGCAGGATGACAATCGGCATATGTCAGTCGAATTTGGCTTGTATGCAGAAAGTACATTTTTTGACATATTCTCTTTCAGATTGATTAGGGGTAACCCACAAACATCCCTGGATGACCCTTTTACAGTGGTGCTGTCAGAAACCCTGGCCAATGAACTATTCCCAAAAACAGATCCCATGGGCAAGGTGTTACGCCTTGGAAACCGGCAGCAGCCCTACAGGGTAACCGGAATCATCGAAGACTGTCCCTCCGGCAGTCATATCCGGTACAACCTTCTAAGGTCCTATCCGAGTCTGCTGGAAACATCAGGTGCTAATTTTTACGAATGGGATGCCAACATCAATGCCATGACCTATGTTAAGCTGGCTCCCGGATCAGATGTTGCGCAGCTGAAGGAGAAGACCAGGCCACTTACATATGAAAAGGTCAATTATAAATTTGAGGGAATGGGTGTGAATATTTCCATTGGCTATTTCCCGATTACAGACATCCGTTTGCACAGTCCATTCAGTATAGAAATGGTTGAAACCGGAACGATTTCAAAGGTATGGATCTTTTCGGCGGTAGCCCTGTTTGTTCTTTTTATTGCCGGTTTCAATTACGTGAACCTAACAATCGCCAAATCCGGAAAAAGAGCCAGAGAGGTTGGTTTACGAAAAGTCCTTGGGGCGAATAAAATCACCCTGACCACGCAATTTTACACTGAAACCCTGCTGATCACATGTATTAGCTTTATTCTAGGATTGCTGCTGGTTGAATTCACTCTGCCCGTATTTAACCATATCCTTGACACCCAGTTAAGCCTGAAGGATACACCCTGGTGGTCATGGCTGGTCATATTGTTCATTTTTGTGGGTGTTTTCGGCATACTAGCCGGCATTTATCCCGCCTGGTTCATGGCTGCATTCCAGCCAATAAAAACCCTTAAGGGTGAATTATGGAACAAACCGGGCAAGTTTCAGCTCAGAAACCTTCTGTTGCTGATCCAGTTTGTGGTGTCCATGGCACTGATAATATGCACCCTTGTTGTAACACTCCAGATCCGTCATTTGTACACCAGAGACCTGGGGTTTAAGAGCCAGGGGCTGGTAGTTGTCGAAACAGACAGTTACGAAGATGCTACCCTGCTATTGCATGCCCTGGACAGCTATCCATGGGTCAGGAGCCAGGCTGCCGGTTCAAGTTTTCCCGGAGGACATGTATATATGGAAGGTGTTGAAATTCAGGATATGGAGCCCGGGATTATGACCAGTCGAATATGGTTGGATTACAACTATAAAGATGCATTGGATCTTCAAATGTATGAAGGTCGCTGGTTTTCGGGTGACGGAGAGTTTGAGGCCGAATATGTGATCGTAAACCAGGCTTTTGTACGTAAAACCGGCTGGGATGACCCCATTGGAAAGACCGTAGGCCGTGGTGGTTATGAATACCAAGTGATTGGTGTTATGAAAGACTTTCACTATCAGTCATTGCATCATGATATTGAACCATTGATGGTTAACATTCTTTCAGCACGTCCCAATTACCTGGAAATGCCATATTGGGTGGTAGGCAATTACAGTGACATCAACGAAAGTGAAGTTATTCTTGCCATAGGGGAGCTTTGGCATGACCTCTTCCCCAACAAAGCATTAAACAATCATTTCCTGTCGGAACATCTGGAAAGCCAATATGTTAACGAACGCAGTTTTGGCAGGTTGTTCATGGGCTTTACCATACTGGCAATAATCATTGCCATGCTGGGTGTATTGGGCTTGTCGTCTTTCATAGCACAGCAAAAACAAAAAGAGATGGGCATCAGAAAAGTACTCGGGGCATCCCTGTTTTCCATTCTGTCAGAAATGGCCATCGGATTTGTTAAATGGGTATTGGTTGCTGCTCTCATTGCACTTCCCCTTGCATACTGGTATATGGAAAAATGGCTGGCCGAATTTGCCTATGCCATTGGTTTCCCAACCTGGACGTTGCTGGCCGCTTTTGGTGCAATATTGATCCTGGCCTTGACAATTGTCATCATACAATCATACCGTACGGCAAATACCAGCCCTGTTGAGTCTCTGGCCTGCGAATAATAACATAAAGAGCCAAAAAGTATGTTGCATCACCATATTAAAAACTTTCTTAACCAAATCCGGCAGCAAAAAACCACATCAATTGTCAACATCCTTGGTTTGGCACTGGGGTTGGGTATCACCCTGGTCATATGGATTTTTGTACTCCACGAGCTTAGTTACGACAAATTCATCGCAGATCATAACCGTATTTACCGTGTACATAGTACGGCCAGGATGGGGACCGGAACATCCCAACATTTGCCAACAGCCATGTATAGTCTTGGTGAGGCCATGATCGGGGAATATCCTGAAGTGGAAGAACTGGTTCGCTTCAGTAGTTATTACCATAGCCCAAACGTGGTCTTTGAAGGGGAAGCCGTTACATTAAGCGACATCCTCTTTGGTGAACCCGGCTTTTTTGAAATGTTCAACTTTGATTTGCTGGCAGGTGA
>PWNY01000026.1 GCA_003557805.1 Bacteroidales bacterium
GAACCTTTTAAATATATCATCCCTGATATCATCAGGTATACCCCTGCCTGTATCAGAAACCTCAAAGTGAAGATAGCCGCCCTTTTGCGAACACTTAAGCCCTACTGACCCGCTGGAGGTGAACTTTATGGCATTACCCAAAAGGTGTTTGATAACATGCCTGAGTTTGTCCCTGTCTGCAAAGACTGTCTGTTTATCTTTCTCTATTGTACAATCAAATTTAAACCCAAGGCCCTTTTCACTTGCTTTGGAGCAGAACTCTTTATCGATTTCCTCCAGCAGGGAAGAAAGGGATGTCCTTTCCTCCAAAAGCTTCTCCTGGTCTGACTCTATTGTAGCAATGGAAATGATGTCGTTTATTATATTAAGTAGCCGGTATGAACTCTTTCTTACATTGGCGACATACTCACTTTGCCTTTCACCATCATCCTCACCCAAAAGCTCACTGAAGCCTATGATCGCATTCATCGGTGTCCGGATCTCATGGCTGAGATTATTCAAGAATGCAGTTTTCAGCCTGTTACTCTCTTCGGCTCTTTCGAGTGCTTTTTCCAGTTTAGACAGATACTCGGCCTTTGACCTGTCATGCTTTTTGATGGAGTTCCTTACCAGGAAATAGAGAAGCAGGGCCGTACCTGAAACGTAGAACCAGCCCTTTAATGACTGGGCAAGCCTCATTGATTCCACATCACTTATATACATAAGTAACACCTTGTCGGTGATTATAATCCACAAACACCCCAGAACAAAGTACAGCAGGGTAATTCTCAGGGCCGGGCCCATATTCCTGACATCCATAATATGAGGTTTTTATATGCTTACTGCAAATTAATAAAAATATGCATATACATACCCCTTCGGGTTATTGTCCAATAAATATTTATATTTGCATGCAAACAGCCTTGGAACTTACCGGCATTAAAGATGCCGGAGCATCATGGAGGGATCCGTGTTTACCGGGCATATCCCTGGATATGCCCCGTTTTTATTTTTTACGCTGCCCCAAAGTTTATGGGGTATATATAATATATTTAAGATATGGGACTCCCGCTTCAGGTATTTCTGTTAGGACTATTGACCGTGTTCATGGTCCTTATGGTAGTGGTTTTTACCGGGCGGGCTATAATCTGGGTAGTTAACCGTTTTTTTGATCCTCCGGCAACAACCGCATCCCATCCCCAGCAGGATGCAAAAGTGGTGGCGGTTGTTTCGGCTGCGGTCCAGTCCGTAACAAAGGGACGGGGCAGGGTCACCAAAATTGAAAAGATCCAATAAAATGTCACACATATATGCAAAAGATAAAGTTCTCTTTAGTTTACAGGGATATGTGGCAATCAGCAGGAAAGTATGTGCCACGTGCCGATCAGTTAACCTCAGTCGCCCCCCATATAATAGATATGGGGTGTTTCGACCGTGTTGAAACAAATGGTGGCGGTTTTGAGCAAATAAACCTTCTTTTCGGGGAGAACCCCAACAGCTCGCTTCGTAAATGGACCAAACCCTTCAGAGAGGCAGGAATAGAGTGCCAGATGCTCGACCGCTCCCTCAACGGCTTAAGGATGCGGCCGGTACCGGCAGATATCAGGAAACTGATGTACAGGGTAAAAAAGGCACAGGGCACCGATCTGGTCCGTATATTTTGCGGAATGAACGACCCAAGGAACATCATCGATTCTGTCAAATATGCAAAGGAGGCCGGGATGACAGCCCAGGCCGCACTGAGCATAACATATTCAGAAATTCATACTGTCGGTTATTTCATAAAACTTGCTGATGAACTCATAGGTGCAGGAGCTGATGAAATATGCCTTAAGGATATGGCCGGTATAGGCAGGCCTGTTTGGCTGGGTAAAATCGTGGAGGGAATAAAGAAAAAGCATCCTGATATCCCAATACAGTATCACAGCCACAGCGGGCCAGGTTTTGCCATGGCCTCGATACTGGAGGTTGCCAGGGCGGGTGCAGAATACATCGACACCGGGATGGAACCTCTCTCCTGGGGTACCGGACACGTGGATGTTCTTGCAGTCCAGGCAATGCTGAAGGATGCAGGATTTGATGTGCCCGATGTTGACATGAAGGCCTACATGAAGGTAAGGAGCATGAACCAGGAGTTTATGGAGGATTTTCTGGGGTATTTCATAACACCTTCAAACAGGAAGATGAACTCACTGCTTATATCTTCAGGCCTGCCCGGGGGGATGATGGGTTCACTTATGAGTGACCTGGAAAAGAACCTGGAAGATATCAACCGCTGGCTTAAAAAGAATGACAAGCCGCTGCTGGATGAGGATAAACTCCTTGTTAAGCTATTCCAGGAGGTTGAATACATATGGCCAAAGGTGGGGTATCCGCCCCTGGTAACACCATTCAGCCAGTATGTAAAGAACCTGGCGGTATTGAATGTCACACAGATGCTTAAAGGCGGCAGCAGGTGGGAAATTATCCCCGATAATGTATGGGACATGCTTACCGGCAAGCTTGGCAGGCTCCCGGGAGAGCTGGCACCGGAAATCAAGGAAATGGCGAAAAAGGAGGGCAGGGAGTTTTTCAGCGGCAATCCCAGGGAGCTATATCCAGACCAGCTGGATGAGTTTCGCCGGGAAATGGACGAAAACGGTTGGGAACCCGGACAGGACGATGAGGAGCTTTTCGAACTGGCAATGCATCCTGAGCAGTATCGCCTGTACAAGTCAGGGAAGGCAAGGGAGGAGTTTAAGAAGGAGCTTGATAAAAAAAAGAAAGAAGGCGGAGGTCTCTATGCACCCAAAACACAGCCTCAGCAGGTCAGTGAACCCGGGGAAGACCAGCCCAGGAAAATGACAGTCGAGGTAAACGGAGAGAAGTACAGGGTGAGCATCTCATATGATGAGAACGGTCAAGGTGCACCTGAAGATGAACAAAACAGCCGGGAGAACACCGCAAGCAGTGGCAGTATAGAGATAAGCTCGCCTCTGTCAGGGAAATTCTATCTTACAAAGGAAACATCCGAAAAGCCCGTAAAAGAGGGCGATGTATTAGAAAAGGGTGATGTACTTGGATATATTGAGGCAATGAAGACCTACAACACGGTAAGGAGCGAGCAGAGTATAAGGATAGAAAAAATCATGAGATCAAACGGAGAAGAGGTTTTTGAAGATGATGTCCTGTTCCTTGCAGAGGAGGTAAAACCTGAATAAAGCTTAAAACCCGGCCACAATGAGAGCACTGGAAAGACTATATGATATAACAGCCCTGGGTGACCTGCTTTTGCAGCCCGGGACACTGCTTATGATCGCTATCGGGGTCTTCCTTCTTTTTCTTGGTATAAGGAAAAAGTATGAACCACTGTTGCTGGTGCCTATCGGGTTCGGGGTCATTCTGGCCAACCTCCCGGGGGCCCAAATGGGCATTGTGGAAGAGGAGATGGTAAGGTTTGAGGATGGCAGGTACATGAACCTGTTGGAGATTGCGGGTGAATACGGCATAATGAATTATATCTACTACATGCTGATTAAAACGGGCCTGCTTCCCCCGATTATATTCCTCGGAGTTGGTGCGCTAACCGACTTCGGCCCGATGCTGAGGAACCTGCGCCTTTCGCTTTTCGGTGCAGCGGCACAGCTTGGGATATTCACAGTGTTCTTTGCGGCAATAGCGGTAGGGTTCACCCCCCAGGAAGCAGGGGCACTAGGCATAATAGGCGGCGGGGACGGACCGACGGCCATATATATATCCATTATACTTGCGCCGCATATGCTCGGTCCCATTGCCATTGCAGCCTATTCATACATGGCCCTTGTACCGGTTATAATTCCGCCGGTAACAAGGGCGTTGTGCAGTGACAATGAGCTTAGGATAAACATGAAGGAAATGGACAAAAAGTATCCTTCAAAAAGGGAGATAAAGAATATGCAGGCAGTAAAGATCGCCTTCCCCATTGTACTGGGAATAGTGGTTGCCTTCTTTGTGCCTGCCTCCGTGCCGCTTGTCGGGATGCTCATGTTCGGTAACCTGGTAAAAGAGATCGGGGTTGCCACCGGCAGGCTGAGCGAAGCTGCTTCAGGGCCTATCATGAATACAGCCACAATATTCCTGGGGCTTGCTGTCGGGGCCACGATGACTTCCTCAACCTTTTTGGACATCCGCACACTCGGAATAATTGCAGGGGGTCTTCTGGCATTTGCAATATCCGTTGCCGGCGGTATACTCGCCGTTAAGGTCTACAATATCTTTGCGGTAAAGAAGATAAACCCCCTTATCGGTGCCACCGGGCTAAGTGCCGTTCCAATGGCATCAAGGGTTGCAAACGAAATAGCCCTGAAATACAACTCCTCAAACCACCTGTTGCAATACTGTATGGCAAGTAATATTTCAGGAGTAATCGGATCGGCGGTTGCCGCAGGGGTGCTTATAGCATTCCTGGCATAGCCTCAGTCATACATTTTGACATACTCCCATGAGTTCCCGCAATAATCCATGAAGCGCAGGAAGTCCCTGTATTTTACCACGATCGAGGCGGTATTTATACAGGGGTGAAAGCTGATGTGTTCAGCATTTTCAAGGTTGCGGTCCAGAAAAAGGTGTACATGCTTTTCTGTATCATTGATAAGGCCGAAAGGGGTCACTGACCCCGGTGTGAGGCCAAGGTAACGCTTCAGCCTCTTTGGTGATGCAAAACTAAGCTTTCCCTGCTTGAGGCGCTGCTCGAGATCCCTTATATTAAGATCCTGGCGGTAATCAAGTATTACCAGGTAGTGCCTGTTTCCTTTGTGATTACGAAAGAAAAGGTTTTTACAATGGGCTGCATCCAGGTCCTTCCAGTGCCTGGCAGCCTCTTCCACTGTGGGCGCCTCCGGGTGGGGATAGTAATCAAATTCTATTTCCAGCTTCTCAAGAATTCTGTAAAGTCCGGGATCTCCTCGCATGTGTGCAAAAATATAAAATCAATTCAACAATCTTTACTATTTTAGCACTTCCTAAAACTTTTCACCCAATGAGCAAATCCAATTAGTAAAATGAACAGAAATTTCTTTATCATGGTAGTGGGTCTGGGAGTGATAGTCCTGGCCCTTGCAATTATTATCTTTATGACAACGATACAAATTCCCGGATGCAAACCGGGTGAACTGCCACCTGAGTTCATACACCAGCACGAGGTGACAGATTTTGACCTGGATGTTTTTGAAGCCCGCAGGGAAAAGATACTGCAGGAACTTGACGCCGACATTATAATCATTTCAGCAGCTGCCAGGCACGATTTCAGGTACCTTACAGGATTTACCGAAAGACAGGGCGTTGCAGTTATCATCCCCGGGGATGAAGATCCCTACAGGCTGTTTGTAACCCCCTGGGAGATATACACCGTAATGTGGACAGGCGAGGTCTACGGTACACAAGGAGCTAAAGAGAAGTTCGGGGCCGACATGGCATATGCCCTGTCCGAGTTCGACCGCATGCTTCCCGGCATGTTAGAAGGAAAGACCAATATATACATTCACCACAGTGATAACATGGTAAGGGAGGCAGTAAACAGGATAAGGTCGCTTCGCGGGCTTAGCCTTAATATTGGTGAGCTGGCGCCGGTACTTCACGAACACCGCCTGATAAAGGATGAGTGGGAGATTGCCCAGCTCAGACAGGCAATAGATGTAACAGTAAAAGCGCACAACTATGTACTCAGGACAGTTAGACCCGGCCTTGCGGAGTATGAGGTGCAGGCCGATATAGAATACATTTTCCGACGCAACGGTATGGGCCCCGGTTTTCCTTCCATAGTGGGTTCAGGTCCGAACAGCTGCCTTCTCCACCATACCCGTAACGACCGTGTAATGGAAGACGGTGACCTTCTCCTAATGGATATAGGGGCGGAAAGCCTGGGTGGTTATGTAGCCGACGTTACCAGGACAATACCGGTCAATGGACGTTTCAGCCCGGAACAGCGTGAGATTTACGAACTGGTGCTGAGAGCCAATGAAGAGGCAATGAAAGAGCTCAAGCCCGGAAATAACCTCCTGGACTGCCACCACAGGGCAGTAGGGGTTCTTACAGACGCATTGCATGAGATGGGCCTTCTGCCCGATACAACCTCATGGTGGCAGAAAAGGTTCTACATACAGTACCGTATAAATCACTTTATCGGGCTCCAGGTCCATGATGCAGGGGATTACGGTTTTAATGACGCGGCCAGGAACGATCACATACTCTCACCTGATGTCAGGGGCAGGGAGCTAAAGCCAGGCATGATTATGACAAACGAGCCCGGGCTCTATTTCATGGTCGGTCTCCTGGACGGAATACACGAAATGTTCGGGCACCTGGCACCGGAAGAGGAGCTTAATGCATTTGTGGAGCAGGTGCGACCGGTTTACGAAAGGTACGAAGGGATAGGGGTGCGTTTAGAGGATTGTGTGCTGATCACAGAAGACGGAAATATCAACCTTTCTGCAGGCGCACCAAGGACAATAGAGGAGATAGAAGCGGCAATGATAAGGTAGCTTTTAAAAACCTTGAATATATGACCCTTATGTACAGGTCTCAATGGCTTTTGCTTTTCATCTTATTACTGCTGTATCCCGGCGACCGGTGCTTTGGAGCCTGGCCCGGCGGGGAAGACGTTGATGAAATAATGATGACACTACCCTACGCAGTACCTGAAAAAGAGGTGATTGACCTTGGACTAATAAAACAGGGCAGCAGGAGCAGTGGTGAGATCAGGATACTGAATAAGGGGGCAAAGGATTTTGTTATTGCCAGGGTAAGGAGCTCCTGCGGGCTGATGATCCCTACATGGCCTGACGGGGCTGTGGGCCATAATGAAGAGGCTGTTGTCCGGTTTCGTTATGACAGCAGCCGCCCGGGGCCTTTTGAAAGGAAGGTGGTGATACATACCAACGCATACCAGAGAACCCTGGTAGTTACTGTAAAAGGTGAGGTAGTCAGGTAAGGCATTACCAGGCCACCGCTGCTCTGCCGGGAGGCATTCAGTTGACAGAATTTATCTTTCTAACATATAAAACTTTTTCTATGCCAAAAATATCCGACAAGGGGCGGAAAATGCCCGCCTCTCCAATCCGCAAGCTAGTTCCATATGCTGACAAAGCCAAGAAAGAGGGTGTGACGGTTTTCCACCTTAATATCGGTCAGCCAGACATCCCGACACCAGATTCCATGATAAGGGCGATGCATGAGCTGGACCAGAAGGTTATAGAGTACAGTCACTCTGCCGGTATTCTCTCATGCCGGCAAAAGATGTGTGAATATTACAAAAAGCATGGCATTAATGTTGAACCTGATGAGATCATAATCGGGGCCGGTGCCTCCGAAGCCATACTGTTCGGGGTGATGACATGCCTGAACCCGGGTGATGAGATCATAATCCCCGAGCCATTCTATGCAAATTATAACGGATTTGCTACAACGGCAGGAGTTAATGTTAAGCCGATACCATCCAGCATTGAAACAGGTTTCGCACTCCCCCCCATTGAGGAATTTGAAAAGGCCATAAGCCCTAAAACCAAGGCCATAATGGTCTGCAACCCCAATAACCCTACAGGCTATCTTTACTCAAAAGAGGAGCTGGAGGTGCTGAGGAAAATAGTCAAAAAGTATGATCTATACCTTTTTGCTGACGAGGTGTACCGCGAGTTCTGCTATGACGGTTATACACATCACTCGGTGATGAACCTTGAAGGTATTGAGAACAATGTGGTTCTTTTTGATTCGGTCAGCAAGCGTTACAGTGCATGTGGTATAAGGATAGGAGCCATGATATCACGCAACAGGGAAGTGATGCAAACCGCCCTGAAGTTTGCACAGGCCCGGCTCAGCCCACCATCTCTGGGACAGATAGCGGCCGAGGCAGCAATGGACACCCCTGAAAGCTACTTCGATGAGATAATCGCTGAGTATCTTGCCCGCAGGAATACTGTGGTAAAGGCCCTGTCAGGAATGGAAGGCGTTATATGCCCGACGCCCAAGGGTGCCTTTTACGTGACACCAAGCCTGCCTATTGATGACTCCGACAGGTACTGCCAGTGGCTGCTTGAAGAGTTCAGGCATGAAAACCAGACGGTTATGCTGGCTCCCGCAACCGGTTTCTATGCAACACCCGGGGAAGGAAAGAAAGAGGTACGTATATCCTATGTACTGAATGTTGAGAGGCTTGAAAAGGCAATGAAGTGCATTGAAGTGTCACTCAGGGAGTACCCTGGCAGGACTATCTGATTGACATCAGGCTTAATAAATTCTTTGTTTTCAAAGCTTTGAAGCCAGGAAGCTGCCAGTGTAGGAAGTTGTGCATTCTGCAAGACCTTCCGGGGTTCCGGCAAATACAAGCCCGCCCCCTTTTTCACCCCCTTCGGGGCCCAGGTCTATAACCCAGTCGGCACATTTGATAACCTCCGGGTTGTGCTCTATCACGATCACGGAATGACCGTTTTCGATCAGTGCATTAAGTGCCGATAACAGCATCCTTATATCATCAAAGTGCAGGCCTGTAGTGGGTTCGTCAAATATAAAGAGGGTCTTGTCCGGTGTAAGCCCCTTTGTAAGAAATGATGCAAGCTTTATCCGCTGAGCCTCTCCCCCGCTAAGGGTACTGGATGGTTGTCCAAGCCTTATATAGCCAAGGCCAACATCCTTCAGGGGCTGCAATTTTGCAGCTATCCTTCTGCATATATCCCCGCACTCATCAGAGTTGCTGAACAGTTTGATCGCATCATCCACTGTAAGATCCAAAATATCAGCAATGGTTTTCCCCATAAATTCCACATCGAGGATATCCTCCTTAAAACGCTTGCCCCTGCAACTCTCGCACTCCAGAACAATATCGGCCATAAACTGCATCTCTATCTTGACCGTCCCTTCACCCTCACACTCCGGGCACCGTCCACCCTCGATGTTGAATGAAAAATAACCCGGTTTATAGCCACGGGTCCTGGCCAGTGGGCGGGAAGAAAACAACTGCCTTACCTCGTCATATGCCTTTATGTATGTTACTGGATTGGATCTTGAGGACTTGCCTATTGGGTTCTGGTCGACATATTCAATGTTTTTAAGACTGGCTGTATCTCCCGTAACCGAATCAAAGGCACCGGTCCTTTCACCGTATCCGCCATAAAGCTTTTTAAGTGCCGGATATAGTATATCCTTGACAAGGGTGCTCTTCCCTGAACCACTCACACCCGTAATCACTGTCAGTATGTTAAGGGGAAAATCCACATCAAAGCCCTTCAGGTTATGCTGACGTACTCCGCCCAGCCGTATATACTCCTTCCACCTGCGCCTTCTTTCCGGTACGGGTATTTCCCTGACTCCTCCAAGATATGCAGCTGTTAGGCTCTCCCCGCACTCCAGTAGCCCTGCGTGATCTCCCTGGTAAACAACCCTGCCCCCATGGGTGCCTGCACCAGGTCCGATATCAATCAGCTGGTCGGCTGACCGGATAATATCCTCGTCATGCTCAACGACTATTACCGTGTTGCCAATATCCCTGAGTTTTTCGAGCACCTTCACAAGGCGGCGGGTATCGCGCTGGTGCAACCCGATGCTGGGTTCATCAAGAATATACATCGACCCCACCAGGCTGCTGCCAAGTGATGTTGCAAGGTTTATCCTCTGGGACTCACCGCCGGAAAGCGTGTTGGAGAGCCTGTTTAGACTGAGGTACCCGAGCCCCACATCATTCAGGTAGGCAAGGCGGTTATTGATCTCCACAAGCAAACGTTTTGCAACGGTGCTGTCGTGATCATCCAGTGACAGTTCCCTGAAAAACTGCTGAAGCCTGTCGAGTGGCATCAAAACAAGCCCGGTTATGGGTTTTCCGCCTACCTTAACATACGATGCGTCCTTCCTAAGCCTTGTTCCCCTGCACTCCGGGCATGCAGTCCTGCCCCTGTACCTGGAGAGCATGACCCTGTACTGTATCTTGTAGGTGTTCTCCTCCACCATGCTGAAAAAATCATTCAGCCCCTTGAAGTAGCTGTTGCCTGTCCAGAGAAGCTCCCTGTGTTCGGGGCCGAGGTCCTTGTAGGGTGTGTGTATGGGAAATCCGAACTTATAGGCGTTTGCTACCAGCTGCTCTTTCCACCACTGCATCTTTTCTCCCTTCCAGCAGGCCACAGCACCTTCGTAAACCGACAGGCTCTTATTTGGAATCACCAGGTCAGGATCAATACCAATAACACTGCCGAACCCTTCACAACTTCGGCAGGCACCGTAAGGGTTATTGAAAGCGAAGAGGTTCACGTCTGGTTTTTCAAACTCAATACCGTCGCGTTCAAAACGGTTAGAAAATGTCCTTCTTAAGGTGGTCTCCCCGTCCCGGTACTCCAGTATGCATGTTCCTTCTCCCTCATAGAAAGCTGTCTGCACCGAGTCTGCAATCCTTACCCTCAGGTCATCCACATACTCATCCTCGATCCTGAACCGGTCTATTATTACGGCAACATCCTCCATTTTAACTTCAGGTGTGCCGGAGGCTGTCAAATCCTCTATCCTTTCAACCCTGCCGTCAATATAGAGCCTTGTAAAACCCTGTTGCAGCAGCACCTTCAGTTGCTGCCCTGTATCCCTGTCTGTTCTTTCCTTAAGCGGAGCCATCAGAAGGATCATCGTTCCCTGTGGCCGGGAAAGGCAAAAGCCTGCCACGTCTGCCACGGTATCCCGTGTCACTATTTCACCTGAAACAGGTGAGTAGGTCTTGCCGATCCTTGCATACAAAAGCTTCAGGTACTCATAAACCTCCGTGGAAGTCCCGACGGTTGACCTGGGGTTCCTTGTGCTTACCTTCTGCTCGATGGCAATTGCCGGGGATATCCCTTTTATGTAGTCTGCCTCGGGTTTGTGCATCCGGCCCAGGAACTGCCTTGCATATGCACTTAAACTCTCCACATAACGTCTCTGGCCCTCCGAATAGAGAGTATCGAAAGCCAGTGATGATTTACCCGAACCCGACAGGCCTGTTATGACTACCAGGCGGTTTCTTTCAATGGCCACATCAACCCCTTTGAGGTTGTGGACCCTGGCTCCCTTAATCAGTATGTACTTCTTTGGGTCAAGCTGATCGATATTCATTCTTAGTGCTCCTAACTTTGCGGCTGCAAAGTTAAGCTTTATTTTTAAGCATTATTTTTTGTAACTTGCGCCTTTTCGAGATAAAACCAATTGGTCAAACTACTAAAAGATATCGCTCATGATGCAGGAGAATTTAACGGGGTTTATATTAAAGGCAATAAGGAACAACTGGAAAATCACTGCTTTTGCGGACTATGGAGGCAAAAGCTACAAATACAGCGATGTTGCCGGGCACATAATTTACCTGCATACGCGCTTTGAGGTACTGGGCATTAAACAGGGCGACAAGATCGCACTGCTGGGAAAGAACTCCGCACACTGGGGAATATCATACCTGGCGGTGATCACATACGGGGCCGTGGTCGTTCCGGTGCTTCCCGACTTCAAGCCCAATGATGTCCACCATATTGTGAATTATTCTGAATCCAAGCTTCTACTTGCC
>PWNY01000345.1 GCA_003557805.1 Bacteroidales bacterium
AAGCACGTCAACAGGTACTTCAGGTATCCGCGCGGACCCGTTGAACTGGGCTGTAAGGTCAAACTGCCAGTCATTGGCAAGGGTGGCGTACGAGGCTGAAAGCATTCCACGGTAACGGTTCACAAAGGGCTTTCTTCTAAGCTCACCCCCTATGGTCGCCTTGGCATCGGTATACCTGTAAGCTGCAGTAAGATCAAGTCGGCTTACCGGTTCTGCCTTGAGTTCAACCTGGAAGTTATTGGCATATGAGCTGCCGTCCAGGTTATGAAATATTACCTGCCTGTAGTCAGAGTCCACATCCGCTATGAGCTGGTTTACAAAATCGGTACGGTAAAACTCACCTGTCAGCGATGCATCATTGCCCAGGAAAACAAAGCGCCGGGTTATGCTGCCTCCAAAGTTCCAGGCCTCCTCGGCCTCTAGCTCTCCCTGGAAATTTATTGTCCTGTTGCTTACCAGCAGGCCAGTATTCTCGGCTATAGGGTTGGGTACCCTGTACCCCTTACCCGCCGAGGCCCTGAGTGTGGTATTATCACCTACATTGAAATGGATATGGGTACGGGGGGTGATAAAGGTTCCAAATAGGTTGTGATAATCGGCTCTCAAAGCCATTACCAGGGTAAGGCTTTCATGGGTGTGATAGGAGTATTCAAAAAATGCACCGGGTACTGCCTCTCTCCTGCTGAATATTGAATCACTCAGCTGCTCACTGTAATCATCAAACAGAAAGCTTATACCCCCTACAAAACTGTGGTCGGTATCTCCTATGGTGTTTGAATATAGGAGGTTGGCGTAAAGGGTGTTCTGCTCACCGTCGTAGGTTCGGCGACCGTAATGTGAATCATGAGAGTGGTGCGAGAAGTTCAGTTGCGTTCCGATGCTTGCACCGGGGCGGTCCTGAAAGTAAAACCCTGTTCGGGCAAATGCCTGGAAACGGGTGGTATTGGTTCCGTAACCGTAAAAACGGTCAGACCCGAAACTCTCCCCGTTCGTAAAGAACTCCTTCTGCCCTCCTTCCCGTTCTTCCTGCATAAGGTTAAAGCCGAACTGGGAGTCCATCACTCCCTCCCTGTCGTAGCGGTAACGGTTTAAGATATTGTATTTTCTAATAAGCGGATGGTCCAAGAAGGAGTTATGGTTATGGTCGATCCTGTTATTGAAAAGCTCGCCATGTGCCATTACCATACCCGACCACTCTTCGCCCATATCAAATGCAGCATTGACAGAGCTCTCCATCCTGCCGTCATCGCCCATAAAGGCATTGAAGTAGAAGCGCTCGGGGCCCTCAGGTTTTTTAAGGTCAACGTTTATCTGGCCTGTAACAGATTCATAGCCATTAACAACGCTGGCAGCACCCTTTGATATGCTTATTTCATCCATCCACGGGCCAGGAATATAGCTCAGCCCGAATGACTGGCCAAGGCCCCTTATACCCGGCATGTTCTCAATCATCAGCTGGCTGTATATACCTGCAAGCCCCAGCATCTGAATCTGCTGGGCACCTGATACCGCATCAGCATATGATACATCTACAGAGACATTTGTCTCGAAAGCCTCAGACAGGTTGCAGCATGCAGCCCTTTGCATTTCACTGGACGTGATTACATTGGTAAGTACCGGTTCAAGGCTGGATACATGTGCCCCGGGCCTTCGGCCTGTTACCTCTACTTCATCCAGGTCCCTGACCATCTCCATGACAACAGAGAGCTGCTCTCCGGCCTGGTTTACCATCAAAGTGTCACTCTTGTAGCCAATGTAGCTTACCACCAACTCATGGGGAAGATCTACAGATACACGGAGTTCAAAATAGCCCTCCTGGTCTGTTGATGTACCCCTGGTGGTCCCGAGCCAGTGGATGTTTGCACCAACAAGAGGTTGCAGGTGTTGGTGGCCCCCGTGCTGATGGGCTTCATAAACATTGCCGCTTACTGTTTCCTGCTGGGCAAAAAGCCTGTTTGAGAAAAAAAGGCTGGCTAATATAACTAAGGCTGTAATGATATTCTTTGAAACCATGTTTATCTCTTGTGATCGGTTATTGAATAATAAATCCTGATAAAGAAAATACGGATACCCAAAATACAGGCTGGGTGCCGCGCTTTTATTTATGGGCATTCACAAGAAATAGAACTATGATATCTTAAGACTGTGGGAGTAAATTACAAAATCCCGGCCACTTAGCCTGGGTGGTGCCCTGTCGGGCCTTTGGTAAAGGGTTAATGAAGCAGGGGTGATTTCATCGGTACCGGTCTTTAGCAGGCTGGTAAACGAAAGTTCAAACTCAACGGGAACTACTTTTATCTCCGCCCTTTCGTAAGGAACACGTGTGTCATTGTTAAGGTACTGTACTTCTGATTCACAGCAATCACCGCATGAGGATTCATTTTCCTGTGTTTCACAGCAGCTATAACCAACATCTGAATCTTCTGCAGGCCCTGGTATATGGCACTGCTCGGCGTGATCCCTGTGCATACCGGAACCGTCCTCTAATGAGATCCCCAGGATGGACATTTCAGTGGTCTCACAGCTAAGGCAGTGATGAATAAGAAGGCGCACACCGGTAAAAGACAACAGGAATACCAGTGCAATAGCCAAAACAGATATGTTCAGCAGAAACCTTCTCATTTCAACACAAATATAAAACTTTTTAGATTATTTACCCAGAATATATTCCACCTGGTTGCCAAGATAAAACGCAGGACAAAGATTAATTGTTTGTGGAAGGCAAAAAAACTTCAGAAAAAGTTTTGTTAAACTCTTTTTTGTTTACTCTTTTATTTTATATGATCAACATTATTTATGCTCAATATTTTTTTAAAACTATATTCCAATGCTTTATATTTTTTGTTTATTTTTTAACTTATTTTATTAAACCTTTTTTCTAAATACCTGTTTAATAGTC
>PWNY01000415.1 GCA_003557805.1 Bacteroidales bacterium
ATTTTTAAGCCCCCTATGGGGGCGATTCAAAGCCACCTTCTAAGAAGGTGGATTATTTACTACATACTTCAGTTGACTAAACTATTTTGCGTTTAACCATTCAGAAAAGTATTTAACAAGTTCAACCTGATCAATAAATTGGCAGTGTTCAATCTGCTGTACCGGTTCCTCTGTCTCTAAACGTTATTCAGCAGAAAGCATTAGGGTAATAGATTTTGTTTTTATATTAAGAATAGTCTTTCTGGTAGTATGCAAATGATACATCATTTAATTTTGCAATTCTTTGAATCAACAGCTTTTTTAGTCCTATTGCTGTCAATCTTTGCCTAATTTCACAAACAAATATAATACATTTTACGAATTTATTTTGAGAGAATTGATTTTTTAAAGTGAGGAGTTGCGATTGTGAAGTTTTAGACGACCAATACATGCCAATCAATGAGACCTATTTCTCAAACCTTAAAACTTGGAGAAATAAAAAAGTTACAACTGATGGAACTCGACTTGTTTCCGAAAACGTAAAAGCCTATGATTAAGGCTTTGCAAGAAAAGTAAGGTAGTGTTACACTTTGTGTGTCTGGGTGGGTTTTCTTCTTCCTGGAGTTTGCATGATAAAAATACGCATTTTTCAATTTCTTATTAAATGTTTAACAACCTTAGTACATCACGGGTCTCTTCAGAGAACAAACTGGTATCTTATTTCATCTGCCAGAAGTAGCAAGAAACGATCAACACCGGAAATTGTTGAAGCTAAATCAGCAGCAACAAAACCTATTAAAAATCATCGAATAAAACGTGGGTGCTGCAACGCACAAAACAGGATTCAAATTTCTCAAGAATAACATATATAACACTTATAATGAGTGCATTGTGTGGTTTATGAGAAAGTTTGTGAATTATTCAGGCTAAAACTTTTGTAATACTTGTTTAAACCGTGCTTTATGGCGATTCAAAAACTTTTGTTAATAAGCCTTACATCCATTCCGGAAGAGGATTCAAGCCCTGAAACTGCAATGGGATCGTTACCGTACCCGAGAAAAAATCCACCTCCTCCGGCCCCGCAGAGCTTTAGGGAGAACGTGCCCTGGTCAAGCCCGCTTTTCCATAACGGTCTGAGCTTATCCGGTATCATCTCCCTGAACAGCTCGTACTGCAGGCCTGACAGTTTTTTAAAATGCCCTTCAAGTTCACTGCTGCCTTTTAGTAAATCGCTGATGCACTCGTTACAAACCGGAATATAGGCGTTTTCAATTGCACTCCTGAATGCTTTATCCCCTAGTTTCTCCTTATACAACCTGATCAGCCGGGAGGTTTTACGCGGCAACCTGCTGCCAATTAGAAAGAATGCCGATCTGCCGGTATTGGTTGAAAACCCCATGGCTATTTCGGCTGCAAGAGGATTTTTGCCTGAAAACATTACCGGGCGCCCGGTAAATGAGGTCATAGGATCAATACCAGAGCTGCTGCCGTGAAAAAACCCCTCCATATTTGAAAACACCCGCCTTAGGAAGAAGATATCTTCAACTTTTAACCCGTGACCTGTTTTATTTAGCTTGAGGGCATATTTGGCCCAGACAGCCGCAACCAGGGCCCCCGAACTCCCCAGGCCCTGCCCCCTGGGTATGTTGGAATATAAAAACATGCCATTGCGGATATCATGTTCAAGGCTCCCAAGGTCAAGGATGCTGTTATAGTCCAGGCCTTCAAGGCGGCTGGTTTTCAAATAATCATAAAATTCTGAAAGCTGCCTGTTGGACCCGGCGGTTTCAGTCTCTCCTTTATGCATTGGAAATCGCAGTTCCACCCCGTAATCATCAAATGGGACAGCAAGGGCAGCGGAGCCCTGCATAAGAGTGTATTCTCCAAAAAGCATTATTTTGGCCGGGAAAAACCCTTGTTTATTATTCATTGCATTATCCCCTCCCGGCCTGTTTGTTATCATTGTGTTTTTCTGGTCCCCGGCCAATGCCGTCATCCGACCATCCACGGTCTTCGCAATGGTCTAGAAGTTCACTCTCAATGAAGGTTTTTACCCTCTGTTTATCGCTTTTCCTGTATATAAGGTGTATATTGGGTCCGGCATCCAGTGTGAAATAGACCTGTATCCCGCTCTCTTTCCTGAACTCCTGTACCTTGTCGATTATCTGCAGGGTGCCGGGCCTTAAAAGCAGGTAACCCGGGTGGGATGACATCATAAGCGCATGCAGACTGAGTGCCTCGTTCTCAATTACCTGGCCGAACTTCTCCATATCTCCGTCACTTAATGCCCTTAACAGGGTGTCAAGGTTTGATTCAGCCTGCAGCAGTCTTGACTCCCGGTATGGATGGTCGTTCATGAGCGTATGCCCTCCGGAGCTGGAGACCTTTTTTACAGAGCTGTCAACTATAAGTATTGAATCATTTAGCTCAAGCATGCCCGGTGATATTAAATCCTCCTTAAGCCTGACGGCGAAATCATCTGAAGATCCGGTCACAAGACTGGTCTTGCCCCATACGGCAAGTCCGCCATAAACCGACCTGCAGGCACTACCGCTGCCCAAACGGGCAACAAGTGAGGCCTGCCTTAAAAACTCACTCTCACTGGCTTTCTGTTCCTTCAGCTCTTGCCAGATGTCGCATATACAGAGTGCCAGAGCGCTGAAAGCCGCTGCTGATGAGGCAATGCCTGCTGAGTGCGGGAAAGATGAATTACTGTTAATCCTCATTCTTGCGTGCTCCAGGAAGGGGAACAGCTGCCTCAGACCCAGAAGGTAGTTCTCAATTCTCGGGAGGAAATCCTTTTTTTCTTCACCGTTCAGGGTAAAGGAATCAATGCCTGGAAGAATATCTTTGCTTATTGAATATTCTATACTTGTGGTAACCTTACTCTCGCTGAGCACAAAACTAATGGAAGGGTTCATGGGGAGCTGTACGCCTCTTTTCCCCCAGTATTTTATAAGGGCTATGTTTGCAGGACTTGACCAGCAAACCCTGCCGGAAGCCTCCTTTATAGTATATGACGACCTATTTTTCATGTTCTTTCTGTTCATCTTTCCGTATTGCCATTTCATTAAATGAAAAAACCGTCTCTTTTCCGGTACTTTTAAAATAATCCATAACCTTATCCCTGCCTGCGTTTGATGCTGCAAGCAAAAAGTCTCCACCCCAGGCTCCCAGTTGTTTTACCTCACCCGGAAAGTTTCTGAACTCCCTTTCCTTAACAGGGCCCACACCGGTTATCCCGGCGGTTATCTCCTCATGCGTTCTGACAAGATCCATGAATGTGTCTATACTTTCAGTTTCTGCCATCTTTTCAGAGATAGCCGATATCTCATTTATGGCCCGGGTGGGAACCTTACCAGGGCGGAAGTCCTGAATGGCCTCATCGGTGTTTTGTTTTTTGCCTGAATATACAAAATAAAGCCTGTCGCAAAAAGGTGGCGAAAAGTTAATATCCCTTACCTGTGGTTGTTCCCCCGGTCCCAGGTACTTGTATAAAACTGCATTATTGCTCCTGGCGCAGGCAATATCATATCCCGATCCCCTGGAGAGGTTGAAAAAAAGTTCATACGGGCTGACACCGGCCCAGTAAGCGACATTCGATATTAAAGATGAGGAGCTGCCAAGACCCCAGTCCAGCTCAAACTCAAGATCGGCTTCGGCAATCCATGACAGCTGCCCTGACAAAAATTGAGGGTTAAGGTCCATGGCAGCCAGCAGCACCCTGCGAATATACCCGGCAGATCTTTCAGGCTCACTTCCTGGCTCAATGTTGCTAACATCCATTTCCCTGCCGGTGAACATGGCATTCATATATTCCCTGCCACGCACCCGGCTGGTCCAGTTAAGCCTGATACCATCCCCCTTCCCGGAGCTTTCTACCCTGAGAACCTGCCCGAACCGCACAGGCATTGCAAGGGCAGTAGCACCTGATAGAACCAGGTACTCGCCGGATATCATAAGTTTACCGTTGGATCTGAAATACATATTTGCAAAGATATTACCCGGCGGCTGTATTTGGAACTGCCCGCCATAAATTGCCTGCTGCGGCCCTTTTATTTGGTTCTCCTTACCTTCTCAAGGTATTCTGATACCTCCCTGAAGGATACCTTCCTGTTGCTGAAGTGATCTTTTATTATTGCAGTCTCCTCAGGTCCTGCCTTTAGCTGCATTAGAATGTTTGACAGGTGCATTTTCATATGTCCGCTTTGTATACCGGTGGTGACAAGTGAACGAACTGCTGCATAATTGTTTGCAAGTCCGGCACAGGCTGCTATCATCATCAGTTCGCCTGCATCTGGCTCGCCAAGCATTTGGAGTGAAAGCGCGGCGAGCGGGTGAAGCCGTGTAAGTCCTCCAACAGTACCTATTGCCATGGGCATTTTCAGGCTAAAGACAAAATTACCGTTCTCAACTGTAGCCGAGCTAAGTGACCTGTAACTGCCTGATCTGGACGCAAAAGCGTGTGCACCAGCCTCAACAGCCCGGTAATCATTGCCGGTAGCCATAATAACCGCATCGACTCCGTTCATTATACCCTTGTTGTGTGTTGTTGCCCTGTAAACATCGGCATCAGCTATTTTAACAGCCATTATAAACCTTCGTACAAACTCTTCGGGGGGTAGGCCCTTGCTGTCGGGGGCCAGATTCTCTACCGGGCAGCTGAGCCTTGCTTCTACCAGGCACTGGTCATTGTAGTTTGATAGGATGGCCATCAGGGGCTCATACTTCTTTTGGTCAAACCCCCCGTTGTTTTCAAAATATGTGCCAAGGGCCACGGAAAAGTCTTCCAGGCATGTGTTTATAAAGTTTGCTCCCATTGCCTGGGTGGTATCAAACAGGACATTGAGCTGGAAATAGTTGTTTATTATTTCCCTGCAGTCTTTAAGTTCGATCGATTTTATACCGCCGCCTCTTTCCTCCATATTCACGGTAAGCGGTTTGGCATGCTCCCTCAGGAAGTTATCTATTTCAGGCATTGCAGACTTAAGAACCGAAGTGTCTCCTGAATACAGGAAATGCAGCTGCCCGTTTTTAAATTTGTTTATTACCGCTGATGAAAAACCGCCGTTCCCGGCCCAGAACCTTGCGGCTGACGATGCAGCGGCAACTACAGAGCTCTCTTCAATGACCATGGGGACCATGTATACTTTTCCGTTTATAAGGAAGTTTGGTGCCACATTGTATGGAAGGTGAAAGTTCGAAATGGTATTCTCACTTATTCCTGAGAGCAGGTTCTGGACTTCAGGGTCGGGGTGTTTGAAGGAGGAGAGTGTTTTCAGTGCACTCTCCCTGTTACTGAAAAAACCGCCTGCTGCCTCAACTTTCTGTTGTGGCGTAAGCTTTGAAAAACCTTTGATGATCTTTTTTCTGGGCATGCTTATCTGACACGAAGGAATGCGTAGGCCATCTGAAGGCCTTTTACCTGGTGACTAACAAAATTTTGCAGTTGCTGGTAATCTTCACGGGCATATTTAAGGAATGCCGATGCCTGGCCGTACACTGAAGGCAATCCTGATTTTTTCATCAGGTAATAGCCGTCAAGGAATGATCTAATTCCTCCTGATATTATCAGCTGCCGGCATTTTATACTATTTTTCTCTTCATCCATAATCAGGTTTATCATATCCACCATTTCCGCTGCGTCATGCCCTATCAGCGACATTGGTTCAAACAGCTCACGTGGCAGTCCGGGGTTCCTTAAAAGCTCCACCTTTGCAAAGTTCGTGCCTCCGAAAGCACCGAACTCAATAGCTGCAAGGGGTAGTTTAAGCAGTTCCCTTAGGCTCTCCATACCAATGCCCTGACCAACTTCCTTAACCACAAGCGGAACACTGATAAGCTCGAGCAGTTCTCTTATTGTATCTATGGGGGGATGCCTAAGCCGGTCACCTTCTGGCTGGAACCACTCCTGGAACGGGTTCACGTGTACTATCAATCCATCGGCCCTGAGTTTCTCAACAAGCTCTTCTGCCTTACCGGCCATTTTCCTTTCAATAAGTCCTTCGACCTGGTTTATTCCCAGGTTTGCAAACAGAGGAAGCTCATCACCCATTATCTCCCTTATGTCAAAATCGGGAAGGTATGTGTCGTCATCCAGCAGTATCCGGCATGAACCCAGCCCCAGCCCCATACCGAACTCCCTGCATGCCCTGGCAAGGTTACGGTTTATCTTTCCAGCCAGCTTTGTGCCTCCCGTCATGCTTGATACCCAGATGGGCAGTCTCATCACCTTGCCCGCAAAACCGGATTCAGGGATGATTTCCCCGGGGTGAGCACTGAGCATCGGTTCATAGATAAAACGGGTATCCTTTACTGACACAAGTGTCTGTGACTTGAAAGCAAGATCAATATGGTCTTTTTTCCTGTCCTTCATCGGGTATGGATCTTCTATTTGTTTTACACCCCCATGTATCTTGATATCACCAGACGGAGTATCTCCGAGGTGCCCTCACCGATCTGAAGCAGGCGCTGATCACGGTAGTACCTTTCAATTACTCCTGGCTTGAAAACTCCCCTGGCCCCGTGTATCTGAACTGCTTCATCAGCTATTTCCCTTGCAATTTCGGAAGTGTAAAGTTTTGATATTGCCGCCTCGCGGGCAAACTGAAGGTTGTTGTCTTTCCTCCAGCAGGCATTGTATAGGGTGTTGCGTGCAAGCTCGATCTTCATGTCCATATCGGCCAGCTTGAAACCTATCGCCTGAAACTTTGATATGGGTATTCCAAACTGCACCCTTGTCTTTGAGTATTCCAGTGATGCTTCCATTGCACCCCTTGCAAGACCAAGGCCAATAGCTGCAATGGAAAGCCTTCCTGAGTCAAGGGTGTTGAGCATTATGCGTCCTCCCTGGCCCTCTTCGCCCAGAAGGTTTTCATAAGGAACCCTGCAGTTGTCAAAGTAAAGATTACCGGTATCGCTTGCCCTCCACATCATCTTTCCCTTGCTCTTTTCGCTGCGGAACCCAGGAGTACCCTTTTCAACGATTATGGCCGACAGCCTTTTCCTGCCGTTCTTCTCGCCGGTAACGGCCTGCAGTGTCACCCCGCCGGATATCTCAGAAGCTGAATTGGTTATATGCTTTTTGGAGCCGTTGATAAGCCAGTGATCGCCATCCTTTACAGCTGTGGTTTCAGAGCCCATTGCATCAGATCCGGCATTCTCTTCTGTGAGTCCGAATGCCCAAATCTTTTTACCCGTGCAAAGCTCAGGGATCAACGCCTTTTTTTGTTTATCGGTTCCGTACTTTAAAATAGGTGATATACCAAGGGAGTTTACCGCGGCAACAGTCGCAGCCTGCGAGCTGTCTATGCGTGCAAGTTCCTCAACTATAATTATATAGGATAATGTATCCATTTCCTGGCCTCCAAGGCTTTTTGGCGCCTGTATGCCAAAAAAGCCCATTTTGCCCATTTTTTCTGTAAGTTCTTCGGAAAATAGCTCTTTCTCATCCAGCTCTGCCGCCATGGGCAAAATTTCTCGTTCTGCAAATTCACGTACCCTCTTTCTGAGTTCTTCGTGAGCTTCTGTCAAAAAAGGATTGGTCAACATCTATTATAGATTATATTAAATTGTGTTTAGTTATATTTTAAAAACATATAACAAAAAATAAGTCTTTTGGTTGAATAATGGTATATTTTTTTTCTCCTGATAACCGGCCTAGGCCAGCTTGTCGGAAAGGCTTACCAGTAAGGTGTTATCCTCAACTATATCACCATTGTTCACACTTATGCTTTTTATATATGCCTTTGCTGTTGCGCATATTTTATTCTCCATCTTCATTGACTCAAGTATCATCAGCACGTCCCCTTTGTTTACCCTTTCGCCCTGTTTAACGTTTATTTTTATCACGGTTCCATGCATTGGTGCCCTTATTTGGCTTTCACCCTCAAGTTCCGGGTTTTTGTTTATCTCCCTGAGGGTCTCCCTGCCAAGATGCCTTACAGGGCTTACAGTTGAAGTTTGCCCTTCATGCTGGAAATAAACCTTGCCGTTTACCGGCATGTAGTAAAGTGTGTGAACATGTCCCTCGGCATCTATGCGCATTGTGTCTGTATCCCGGTAAATCAACTGGTATGCTGTCTTCCCTTTTTTGTCAATAATGCTCATATGCCTCTGGTTGTGGTACAGGAACTTCCTGCCTGTGGCTTCATCATTTATCAGCAGGCCCAGTTCAGGCTGAAGCCGCCAGTACCCTATTCTTTGCCACGTATTTCCGTTACCTGGGGCATCCATTGGCTTCGAAAAAAGGAATGCCATTGCCAGAAGGTTTTTCTCGGCAGTATCCATCTTTACAGGGTTGCTGCCTGACTGTAACTCTGATGCCAGTTTGGTTGTCATTTTCCCGTTTATGAACTGGCGGGAGTTAAGTGCCTTTATCAGGAATGCGATATTGGCCTTGACCCCGAGAAGCACATAGTCTTTCAGGTGCATTACCAGCTTCTTCCTGGCTGTTTCACGGTTGGATGCATGATAAATCACCTTGCTTACCATGGGATCATACCGGCTGTCAATATTACCGGTTCTGTCCAATGCGGTGTCTACCCTCAGACCCTTTCCTTCAGGTTTTTTATGCAGCAGTACCTTGCCGGGTGAAGGCAGAAAATCATTTTCAGGATCCTCGGCATATATTCTTGCCTCAATTGAGTGTCCGTTGATACGGATATCCTCCTGGGCAATTGAAAGCTTCCTGTTCATTGCAACATTAAGCTGCTCCCTAACAATGTCAATTCCTGTAATCATTTCAGTTACCGGGTGCTCTACCTGAATGCGCGTGTTCATTTCAAGGAAATAGAAGCTGTCACCGCTTACCAGGAATTCAACTGTACCCGCATTTGAATATGAAATCCTCCTTGCAAGCCTGCAGGCTGCGTCGGTCATTTTCCCCCGGGTCTTTTCAGAAAGCCCCGGGGCCGGTGCCTCTTCAATGATTTTCTGGTTACGCCTCTGCAATGAGCATTCACGTTCGAAAAGGGTTACCACATTATAGTGATTGTCTGCGAGTATCTGTATCTCTATATGCCTTATGTTGTCAAGGTATTTCTCGATGTAGATCTCACCGTTACCGAAATAGCTGCTGGCTTCACGGCTGGCTGACTCAAGTACTTCTACCAGCTCCCCGGCTGAACCGGCAATACGCATTCCCTTTCCGCCACCTCCTGCCACGGCCTTGACCATGATTGGAAAACCGATCTGCTCAGCCCTTTTGGAAATTTCAGATATGCTTCCACTCGCACCCTCTATCACCGGTATACCAAGCTCTGAAGCAATCTCCCTGGCTCCTGATTTGTTTCCCATTGCCCTTATCGCCTGCTCCCCGGGACCTATGAATATAAGACCGGCATCGGATACAGCACGTGCAAATTCGGGATCCTCTGACAGGAAACCATACCCGGGATGTATTGCTGTGGCATCGCTTTCAAGTGCTATATCGATCAGCTGGCGGTGGTTCAGGTAAGTGTCGGAGAGTGTCTCACCCTTTAGCCTGTATCTCTCATCGGCCTCCATTACGTGAAGGGAAGTTGCATCTGGTTCTGTATAGACGGCCACAGAAGAGATACCCATCTGGTGAAGGGTCCTGAAGATCCTGACCGCTATCTCTCCGCGGTTTGCAACCAGTACCTTGTTTATTTGTCTTATTCTGCTCATTTTTTTGTCCAAACAGGCTTTCGTTTTTCCCTGAATGCCCGGATGCCTTCGGCAGCCTCACTGCCCTGGCTTATTTCCTTAAGCAGGGCGGAAGTGACCCTGTTTATTTCTTCGCCCGGTGGCTTCCCTGATACTTTAAGCAGAAGTTTTTTGCAACTCTTCGTTGCTCCGGGGGCGTTCATTGATATTTCTTTGCAAAGATAATCTTTGTAGGATTCCAATTCCTGCTTTTTCCCTGTTTTATCGACTAGTCCGCATGAAAATGCAACTGAGGCATCAAAGAGTATTGCCGTTGTCATTAGCTGCCTTGCCCTGAATTCACCTATGCGCCTTATTACATATGGTGAAATGGTTGCGGGTATCAGCCCCAGCCTTAGCTCGCTGAAGCAAAAAGTGGAGCCCTCCTCTGCAAGCACGAAATCCGCGCCGGCAGCCAGGCCAATTGCCCCGCCCATAATTTTTCCATGCACAATTGCAATAAGGGGTTTAGGGAAGCGGTAAACAGAGTCGAATAGTCCGGAAAGAAGCTCCGGATGCTTTTTTTGCCCTTTGATCTCTTGACCGATCCATTCCAGGTCTGCGCCTGCACAAAAAGTCTTTCCGTTGCCCGAGAGTACAACTGTTTTAATATTGTCATCATTGCCAGCATTTTCCAGGGCTCTTAGTAATTCTTTTACCATCACGCCGTTTATGGCATTGCGTTTATCTGGCCTGTTAAGGTATATATGTGCAGTTTGCCCTGAACTCTCAACCTTAATTGTGTTAAACTGCTCCATTTTATAATGATTTGCATTGAAAATAATAGTGTGCCTGATAGCGGTTCAGCCTACATTCTGTAAATACCCCTTGAAGGACTGCCATATTCCCTGTTAAGTGAGGTTGCAATTGCCATCGCCACCACCTGGCGGGTTTGCATAGGCTCTATTATACCGTCATCCCATAAACGGGAGGAGCTGAAATAGGCCGACCCCTCTTTTTCGTACTTGTCAAGTATTTCTGCTTTCATTTTCTCGATCTCCCCGGGAGCTGGTTTTTTGCCCCCGGCCTCCAACTGGTCGTTTTTGACCTGCGCAAGAACCATAGCTGCCTGCTGGCCGCCCATGACGGATATCCTTGATCCGGGCCACATGAAAAGAAAATGTGGGTCAAATGCCCTTCCTGCCATCGCGTAATTGCCAGCCCCGTATGAGCCTCCTGTAATCACAGTTATTTTGGGAACATTCGCATTTGCCACCGCATGCACAAGCTTTGCCCCGTCCCTTGCAAGGCCTGCATTTTCATAAACCTTACCCACCATGAAACCGGTTATGTTCTGCAGGAAGAGTATGGGTATCTTCCTGAAGTTGCAAAGTTCAATGAAGTGTGTTCCTTTGAGGGAGGACTCTGCAAACAACACCCCGTTATTTGCGATTATGCCAACCGGGTAACCCATTATGCGGACAAAACCTGTAACCAGTGTGGTCGCATACCTGGCCTTGAACTCGTGGAAACGGCTTCCGTCAACAATCCTTGCGATTATCTCGTAAGGGTCTGTCTGTTTTTTGTGATCGGCCTGAATTATACCGGTCAGTTCTTCTGCGTCATACTGGGGTTCTTCACTCTCCCTGATGTCAATTTGCTGCCTTTTACCGGGCTGGATGGTCTCGAATATACTTCTGCAAATGGAAATGGCATGCTGGTCGTTTTCTGCAAAATGGTCAGCTACCCCCGACCTTGTTGTGTGCACTTCTGCACCACCAAGCGCCTCAGGGCTCACCACCTCCCCGGTAGCAGCCTTCACAAGGGGCGGCCCTCCGATGAAAATAGTGCCCTGGTTCTTAACGATTATGGTTTCATCGCTCATTGCCGGGATATAG
>PWNY01000228.1 GCA_003557805.1 Bacteroidales bacterium
CCTGGTTTGTGCGCTTGTCCACCCTCATATTGAAATCTCCACAAAACAGGCAAGGAAGATCATCCCTAAAAGTATCCCGCTTGGGGATGCCATCCTGCAATGGGGGAATATTGCCGGGATAGTTGCAGGGTTTTGTACATCCGACAATGAGCTTATTGGTAGAAGCATGGAGGATGTTATTGCTGAGCCTTTAAGGTCAGGACTGATCCCGGGGTTTGAAAATATGCGCGGTGCCGCCCTTGAAAATGGGGCTCTCGGCTTCGGCATATCGGGTTCGGGCCCCACGGTTTTCGCACTGTGCGACTGTCCTAAAAAGGCAAAGGAGGTAGCTGCCCGGATAAAACAGGAACTGGAAGTGATCAACGTCGGGTCAAGCACCTATATATCGGGAATAAACCCTAAAGGGGCCATTGTGCTATCCGGCAAATAAGACAGTATTAACCAATTAATCAATGATATATCAAAGTATAAATAAGGGGGCTGAGCCTGTTTCCCTGAAAAAGGCAGTAACCGAAAATATTGCCCCGGACGGCGGCCTTTACATGCCTGCCTCCCTGCCACGTTTGCCGGAGAGCTTCTTCAGTGAGCTGCCTGGCAAAGACCTCGGGGAGATTGCATTTGAGGTGGCCCTGCCCTTTTTGTCGGATGAGGTCCCTGCTGATGTGGTAAGGGATATTACACAAAGGGTGTTTGATTTCCCGCTGCCGCTGGTTCAGCTGTATGACAATATTTATACACTGGAGCTGTTCCACGGCCCCACGATGGCATTCAAGGATGTCGGTGCACGTTTCATGTCAAGGCTGATGGTCTATTTCAACAGGGGAAGCGACTCTGTCCTGAAGGTAGTGGTCGCCACCTCCGGAGATACCGGAAGCGCTGTTGCAGCTGGCTTTTCAGGTCTGCCCGGAGTTGAGGTGTATGTCCTTTTTCCAAAAGGCAGGATCAGCCCCCTTCAGCAAAAACAGATAACCACCTGGGGCGGCAATATCTTCGCCATAAGTGTGAACGGCAGCTTTGACGACTGCCAGAGGCTGGCCAAAAAGGCAATAAGTGACAGGGATCTTAAAAAAACTTTTTCAACTGCATCGGCAAACAGTATAAACCTTGCAAGGCTCATACCCCAGTCCATTTATTACTTCCATGCAATTTCTTTGCTAAACAGGCCTGGTGCCCTGCCTCATTTCAGTATTCCATGCGGGAACCTGGGCAATATTACGGCAGGAATGATGGCTCGTGGCATGGGGCTGGAAACAGGGCGCTTCATCGCTGCGACCAACAGCAATGATGTGCTTGCAGAATACTGCAGGACTGCCAGGTATAAGCCACGGGAATCTGTAAACACTATCAGCAATGCGATGGATGTTGGAGATCCGAGCAACTTTCCCAGGCTTTTGCGCCTTGCCGGGGGTGACCACAAAAGCTTATGTGATGTGCTCTGGTCATCGTCATTTTCCGATTCCCAGACCCTTGATGCTGTTGACAGGGTAAGAAAACAGACCGGTTACCTTATGGATCCGCACGGTGCCATTGCCTATCTGGGTCTTGAAAAATACCTAAGGGAGTCTTCCTCCAAAGAGCCAGGTATTTTCCTTGAAACCGCCCATCCGGCAAAGTTTGCGGACAGCCTGCAGGGCGTTGCGGGTGAAATTGAGATGCCCCGGCAGTTGCGGGATGTGATTCTCAGGGAGGAGAGCTATATAAGTTTGGAGAATGACTGGGAAAGCCTTAAGGATCTTTTAATGTGCAGCTGATGCCTTTGCTGCCTTCAGCCGGCCTGTAGGGCAAAATACTCCTCAATCTCCCCAATATCGTCAGCCGATGATTTGAGATCCCTGATCAGCCTTCCCTTTTCAAGGAGCAGTAAACGCTGGCACAAACCTGACATATGTGCCAGGTTGTGGCTTGATATGATTATTGTAGTTCCCCTGACCCTGTTCTCCTCTTCCAGGAGCTTTTTCACGATTATCTGCGAACTGGGGTCAAGGAAGTTGAAAGGCTCGTCAAGCACCAAAAGGCGTGGTTCGGTTAACATGGCAGCAACAATCCCTACTTTTTGTTTGTTTCCTGATGAGAGCTCCCTGATATACTTCCCACTTACCCCGCTGCCCAGAAAGCGGGAATATCTTTTTAGTCTTTCATCTACCCCTGTGGTGTCAAGGCCGCTTAACCTTCCCACAAAATGAAAGTATTCTTCCGGTTTAAGAAAATCTATAAGGAAACCCTCATCAATATAGCTCCCGGTAAACCCTTTCCAGTGCTCGCTGCCGGCAACCTTGCGGCCGTCTGCAATAACTTCTCCCCGGGTGGCTTCTGCAAGGTCAAGCAGTAACCTCAAAAGGGTGGTCTTTCCCGCCCCGTTATTGCCCACAATCCCCGTAATGCTGCCTTTTTCAAAAGTCAGGGCATCTATTGTAAGCCGGAAAGCCTCTCCAAAACTTTTTTCAAGGTTTTTTATCTCTATAAGTGCCATTATTTTTCACGGTATTTGTTCAGGTTGTGATATTTTCTTCTATCCATTTTGTTTGCCACAGCCCTTATCCACCATTTGTGTGTGATATGGAATACCAGGCCGGTTAAGGAGGTGACCGCAAACATACCCTGCCCGAAGGGCAATGGCAGCAAATATGCCAGTACCATCAGTGGCGATACTGAAAGCATCACTGCGATAATTGTGATAAAGAGGTTGCCGCTGCTGCCCTCAAGGTTGAATGCCTGCTTTTTATTCGCATCTATCCTGGTACTGTTGCCAACACCTGTATAGAACAAAAAGGCGAATACAGGGCCAGTAACGAACATATACATCCCTGCCATTGGCAAAAGAAGCCGGGGTGCCGCAAAGTACAATAGCACCAGCATTGGTATTAACTGCAGCAGGCCCAGCAGGGAATAGAAA
>PWNY01000172.1 GCA_003557805.1 Bacteroidales bacterium
CGAAGGTGGATCTTCCGGTGCCCCTATTTTCAGCAGTGAAAAAAAGATTATTGGCACCCTTTCAGGAGGCTCAGCCTCTTGCAGTAATCCAAATGCAAGGGATTTCTTTGGTAAAATGTCATACCACTGGGACCAAAATGACCCGGGCCCGGGATCAAGTCTGGATATCTTTCTTGATCCTTTGCAAACAGGTACCAAAAGACTTGAAGGATTTGACCCATATGGACAGGAACTGCCCCCACCGGGTTTCCTCTCAGCCAGTACCGATTCTGACAGCACCCTTATAAAATGGTACGCACCTGGTAAAGCCCCGAACCACAGGGGATGGTACCGGTATTTTAATGACTACTCACATTTTAGCTGGGCAGGACCCGAAAGGGCAACCCTCTTTGATCCTCCAGCACTTGGGCTGAACTATCCTCTCAGGGTACAGAAGGTAGCACACAGCTTTGTTGAGGGCGGCGGTGCAGAAAACCTCTGGCCTGACGACAGGTTCCGTTTCAGGATATATGACAGTGACGGTCTTACATTGCTGTATGAGTCGGAAGTGTTGAATGCAGAGCATCTGAGTGAATATATATATGAGTTGGAAACATACATTGAGTTTCACCGGCCTTTTTACGTATCTGTAAAGCCTCTTGACAATAGCGGGCATCCTTCTTCGCTCATCCAGAGGGTAAATCTTGGCAGTGGGAGCTCCTTCTTTGGCAGTGCAGGAAACTGGACCCCACACGAGGAGAACAGGGAGGGTTCGTTCTCTCACCATAGCGCTATCTATATACTCGGCAGCAAACAGGATAAATGGGAGAATACCGGTACAGAGCCGCCTCCAGGAGCAAGAGGTCTTACACATAAGGTAACTGGAACAGAGAACTCCTTCAGCGGGGAGATAATTCATGGTGGTTTTGCAGAGCCAGACAAATACACGCTATACCGTAATGACACCATCATACAATCAACTACTTCAGGAAAACCCCTTGAATATACTGACCTTCTGTTTAAAAACTCTTTGGTCAGCTATTATGTGACAGCCGGATATAACGGCCGGTCTTCGGAACCTTCAAACAAGGTATACCAGTTCGGCCCGGATAATTGTGAGTACAGGATCACCAATTGGCCCTACCAGGAAGTTTTTGATGACAGTTTTGATGATAGTTGCTGGATAACCCGCAGTTTCAATAAAAATTTATGGACCCTTACCGACACACTGTTTTATGACCCGGAAACACTTACGCCATACAGCGGCGACCTTTTCTGGACAAGTCGGAACGAGCCCGGGGAAGAAACGGATCAATGGCTGATAATGCCCGAAATTGACTTCACGGAACTCGATGCCCCTGCACTAATGTTCATGCTAAATTACAGGGAGCTGTCCAAGGCAGGTGAGGGTGACCATCTCTCTGTTATGGTAAGCATTCAGGGAGAGTCTTTTAGGAAAATTTGGGACAGCAGGTTCCATACGGGTCCAGCCATTATGGATCCCTCCGGGTGGTACAAGGTGAACCTCAGGATGAACAATGCCGGAGATAGCGATAACGTACGGATCGCTTTCCGTCACCAGGGAGCCACCGGCAGCAGCTTCTCAATTGACCATATTGAAATAATAAGCTCTGAAGGTATAAGCCATGATCTTCTAATAAGCGTGGAGCCGGAGTTCGCGGGTGAAGTGACAGGCCAGGGAAGGTATATTGAGGGAGAGGTGATACAGTTAAATGCCGTGCCCAATATAGCATACAGGTTCAACAACTGGACCTCAGGAAACAATATAATTGGAAGTGAACAGGAAATATCATTCATTATGCCAGGATCGGATCAGCACATTACCGCACTCTTCAGCCCTGTTGAAGAAACATCCCTGCCCCCTGGACCGGTTGAAAAACTTGCAGTTGTCTATCCCAACCCGGTGACATCACAGCTATGGGTTGAGTTCGGTACTACGCTTAGTAGCGCTGATCTTAGCATTGTCAGCCCCCATGGACAGATAATAATGAAACGGAATATCGGGAATGTTTCAGCAGGTGAACGAATTCTACTGAACACATCCGGCATGAAACCGGGCACCTACCTGTTAATAATCAACAGCATAGAGTCTTATGAGGTTTTCAGTGTCTCTGTTGTTAACTAGATTTTCAATGCCCTGAAAAACAATTTAATGTGTAAATAAATAACGGTTTCGTTTTTTTTCTTTACTTTGGTGCTCCGTTTCGCCGTGAAAAATCCGTATTACCGGCGTAAACAAGCGGCCGGGGGGCAGATTGCCGGCCGGAACGAAACCCAAAAAACCTAAAAAATATGTCAATCAAACAAAAAACTCTTGATCTGAAGCAGAGGATTCAGAATGCTCTGCAGGGAGGTGGTGCCAAAGCCATTGAAAAACAGGTGGCTATGGGAAAAATGACAGCACGTGAACGAATTGTGTCCCTGCTCGACCCTAACTCCTTTCATGAGTACGACCTCTTTGTCGAGCACGCCGCGAAGGATTTTGATATGGACAAAAAGCACCTCCCGGGCGACGGGGTGATAACCGGTACAGGCACCATAAACGGTCATCCCGTATGTATCTATGCACAGGACTTTACCGTTGCCGGAGGGTCACTTGGTTTGATGCACGCCAGAAAAATAGGCAAGATAATGGATCATGCCATGAAGCTCAAAATACCTATTATAGGTATTAATGACTCAGGTGGTGCCAGGATACAGGAAGGAGTAAATTCCCTGGCAGGTTATGGAGAGATATTCTACCGGAACACCCAGGCTTCAGGCGTTATACCGCAAATATCCGTTATACTCGGTCCGTGTGCCGGAGGGGCTGTCTATTCGCCGGCACTTACTGACTTTGTATTTGTAGTTGACAAGATCTCAAAAATGTTCATTACCGGTCCCGA
>PWNY01000205.1 GCA_003557805.1 Bacteroidales bacterium
AAACCTGATGACCTCAGGTATGCGCTTAATACTGTAGTAAGTATCCATGTCCAACATGCCGTTAAAAAGGATATACCCGGGGAAGAGCTTCCGTGTGACAAAATGCCACTGGCCGCCTTTGCGTTCCCTGAGCTTTCTCTTGGGAACAACAAGCTCAAAATCATTACCCAGCTCTGCCTCAAGCCGCTTTTTTACCTTTTCTTCCTGGCGGGGAGAGACATATATGGCGTACCATGCTTTTTGCTGCTGGAACAAATTTGACTCTCCTTTGACAACAAAGTTAGTGTCTGTCGGCGAAAATATGGCGGAAAATCCCGTCTTGGGAAGAGAAAGTTTTTCAATGGATTCCCCATAGCTTCACTCCTTGCTTATAAACGGCTGCGGTTATACTGTCGGAACCATTGCACAAATTTATCCATACCCTGTTTAAAATCTGTGGAGGGGTTATAGCCCAACACCGCCCTGGGCTTGGTTATGTCTGCATAAGTCCTCAGCACATCGCCGGGCTGCATGGGCAGCCGCTTTAGTTTGGCTTTAACGCCCATGGTATTTTCCAGGGTTTTTACCATGTGTTCCAAGGTAATGGTTTGAGACTCGCCCAGGTTGAAAACATCAAAGCGGTTGTCTGCTGCTGTTACCCAGAGCATGCTCTTGTACACCCCGTCAATGATATCGTCTATATAAGTGTAGTCCCGCTGGGTGGAACCGTCGCCATAAAAGGGCAATTCCTGGCCAGTTGCCAACAGCCGGGCAAACTTGTGTATTGCTAAATCCGGCCGCTGACGGGGCCCATAGACAGTGAAGAAGCGCAGGCAGGCCATGTCTATGCCGTAAAGGCTGTGGTAAGTGTGGCAGAGCAGCTCGCCGGCTTTTTTTGTGGCAGCGTAGGGAGATATGGGGTGATCGACGAAGTCTGATTCTGCAAAGGGCACCTTCTCGTTATTGCCGTAGACCGAAGAAGAAGAGGCAAAGATAAACTTGCCAACCCCATACTTTCTGCATGCTTCCAGCAGGCTCAGAGTGCCAGTGACATTAACATCATAGTACAAGTCCGGGTCAGCAATAGAGGGCCGCACTCCGGCCATTGCAGCCAAATGGATAAGCATGTCCGGATTTTCCCGGGCAAAAAGCTGGTCCATGCCCTGCTTGTTGCGGATGTCATCTTCAACAACCTGAAATATACTCTGGGGCAGGCCTCTTTCCCGGATTAGCCCCTTTATCTCTTGGATGTTGGCTCGCTTGATGGTTGGGTCATAAAAGTCGTTGAAGTTGTCCAGGGCAATGACCTGAAATCCTTTTTGCAAAAGATATTCGCAGAGGTGTGAGCCAATAAACCCCGCGCCGCCGGTGACAAGAATCTTTTTCATTGCAATACCCCCTGGTGCGGCCTAATTAGCAAACCCCGGGCAAGCAGGGGCCGCTTGTGTTCTAGCTGGTCTTCTGCCTGCCGTTGCTGAAAACAATCTTAACCAGGTAGTCGGGCTTGTAGGCCCCCTGCCTGGAAACAAGGTCGGCCAGGCTCTTTAGTTCAGCCATAAGTGCTTCCGGTTTTTCAACGGACCTTGAGACGAATATCTTTTCGTGGCATGTTTTATCCACCGATTCATCTTCCAGGTTTAGTTCCTCATACATCTTTTCCCCGGGCCTGAGACCTGTGTAGGTTATGTCAATATCAATTTCAGGGCGGTAGCCGGAAAGCCTTATCAGATCCTTGGCCAAGTCCACAACCCTTACCGGCTCACCCATGTCCAACACAAATACTTCGCCACCCTTGGCCATGGCACCTGCCTGAATAACCAGCTGAACAGCCTCGGGTATGGTCATAAAATAACGGGTAATGTTAGGATGGGTAACTGTCACCGGGCCACCCTTGGCAATTTGTTCTTGGAAGATGGGGATGACACTGCCTTGACTGCCCAAAACATTGCCAAACCTGACAGCCATAAATTCAGTTTTGCTGACCTTGTTTCTCTGCTGCAAGGCTATCTCGGCCATGCGTTTCGACGCCCCCATTGCATTGGTGGGGTTTACGGCTTTGTCTGTGGAGATGAAAACAAATCTTCTGGTTCCATGTTTGTCAGCAGCATTGGCCACATTAATGGTGCCAAAAAGGTTGTTCTTTAGAGCTTCCTGAGGGCTGGCTTCCATCAGAGGAACATGCTTGTGAGCTGCTGCATGGAAGACCACATCGGGTTTATATTCTGCAAACACCTCTTCAATTCGTCCAGCATCTCTTATGGATCCTATAAGGGCACTCTGAGACAGTGTCGGGTACTTCTGTCGCAACTCCAGTTGCAGTTGGTAGAGATTGTTCTCGTAGATATCCAGCATGATCAGTTTCTGGGGGTTGAGCCTGGCGATCTGCCGGCAGAGTTCAGAGCCGATGGAACCTCCTGCCCCTGTTACCAGCACCACCTGGCAAGTGAGGTATTCCACAATTGAATCGTAGAAGAGGTTTATTTCCGGGCGTCCCAACAGGTCGCAGATGTCCACAGTCTTAACCTGCGCCAAGGTAACTTTGCCGTCAATCATGTCATATATGCCCGGCAGGCGCTTAAGCTTACAGCCGGTCTCCTTGCACTGGTTCAATATGTCTCTAATGACAGGCTCAGGAGCCGAGGGCATGGCCACGATGATCTCATCGATGGAATAATCATTGACCACTGATTGCAGCTTGTCCATGCCGCCCAAAACCTTGATGCCATGGCTTCTCAATCCGTGCTTTAGCGGATCATCATCCAACACCGCACGGGGCCTGCCCAGCTGTGGGTGATCAAAAAGTTCCTTTATAACCATGGAGCCCGCCTGGCCTGCCCCGATAATTAAGATGTTGGATCCAGAACGACCAAAAAACTTACGCAGGCGCCAAGACGCATAGGCC
>PWNY01000338.1 GCA_003557805.1 Bacteroidales bacterium
CTTGAAAAGAAGATAGCAGAATTCTTCGGTACCGAGGATACTATCCTCTATGCGGCATGCTTTGATGCAAACGGCGGTGTTTTCGAGCCGATGCTCACTAGCGAGGATGCAATAATTTCTGATTCGCTAAACCATGCCTCCATCATTGACGGGGTAAGGCTTTGCAAGGCGGCACGTTACAGGTATAACAATGCCGACATGGAAGACCTTGAAGCCAAGCTCAGGGAAGCCCAAACGCAGCGTTTCCGTATAATTGTCACTGACGGTGTTTTCTCAATGGACGGCAATGCAGCACCTATGGACAAAATAATTGAGCTTGCAGAAAAGTATGATGCACTGGTAATGGTGGATGAGTGTCACTCTGCAGGCGTTGTAGGTGAAACCGGAAGAGGTGTTACAGAGTTGTTTAATATCAGGGGAGAGGTCGATATAATTACCGGCACACTTGGCAAGGCGTTCGGTGGCGCTATCGGGGGATTTACCACCGGAAGGAAGGAGATAATCGAACTGCTGAGGCAGCGTTCCAGGCCCTACCTGTTCTCCAACTCCCTGCCGCCCTCTGTTGTGAATGCTGGCATCAGGATGTTTGACATGATGTCAGAAACCCACGAGCTGCAGGACAAGCTTCACCGCAACACCGGTTATTTCATGGACAAGATGAAAAATGCCGGATTTGACCTGAAACCGACCCAGTCAGCAATAGTCGCTGTAATGCTTTACGATGCCCCGCTTTCGCAGGAGTTCGCGGCACGGCTCCTTGATGAGGGTATTTACGTGATCGGCTTCTATTACCCGGTTGTGCCCAAGGGTCAGGCCAGGATAAGGGTGCAGGTATCTGCAGCCCATGAAACAGATCATCTTGACCGTTGCGTTGAAGCCTTCATAAAAGTCGGCAAGGAGCTGAAGGTCCTTAAATAAGTTATGGTTTTTACTGATACGCACATACATCTGTACCTGTCCCAGTTCAATAGTGACCGGCACGAAGTGGTGTCAAGGGCAAGGGATGAGGGTGTAAGGCATATGCTGATGCCCAACATTGACAGTCATACAGCGGGCCCCATGCTCAGGGTGGCCGGGGATTACCCCGGCCTATGCCTGCCTATGATGGGCCTGCACCCCACCTCTGTCGGGGAGTCATATGAGGCAGAGCTTGACATTATCGGCAGCTGGTTCGAAAAAGAGAGGTTTGTGGCGGTCGGTGAAACAGGTATCGACCTATACTGGGATAAAACATATCTTGAGGAGCAGAAAAAATCGATGGAGCGGCATATTCAGTGGGCGCTGGAATATGACCTGCCACTGGTGCTGCATTCACGCAATTCACTCGGGGAGATATTCGAACTGCTTGAAGGTTACCGTGACAAGGGTCTCAGAGGTGTTTTCCACTGTTTCCCTGGAAATGCAGAAGAAGCTGCAAAGGCGATCGAATTTGGGTTCATGCTGGGTATTGGCGGGGTTGTCACATACTCCAACAGTAATATGCAGGATGTTGTGAAAAGTACCGGCCTGGAACATATGGTGCTTGAGACCGATGCCCCCTTCCTTTCCCCCCACCCTAAAAGGGGAAAAAGGAATGAGAGCGCATATCTAAAATATATTGCTGAAAAGGTTGGTGAATTCAAGGGGATAGATGCAGGTGAAGTAGCAAGGGCTACCACCGCAAATGCCTCAAGATTGTTCCTGATTGACTAAAAAGCCATTAAAAAGCTAATCTCTTTTTACCGGTTACTCATATAAAAAGATGCTGATATGGAAAAAAACCCCCGCATTCTTGTAATTTATACCGGCGGAACCATCGGTATGGTCGAAGACTCGGTGAGTGGTGTGTTAAATCCATTTGATTTCGAGCACCTTACCGATCAGATACCTGAGATAAAGAAGTTCAACTATCTGATAGACAGCATTTCATTCGACCCGGTAATCGACTCTTCAAATATGCAGCCTGAAATATGGACCAAAATTGCCGGGCTGATAGAGTCACGGTATGAGAGTTATGATGGTTTTGTGATACTGCACGGCTCCGATACAATGGCATATACCGCATCTGCACTGAGCTTTATGCTTGATAATCTGTCAAAACCGGTTATACTTACCGGATCGCAGCTTCCCATCGGGATGATAAGGACTGACGGCAAGGAGAACTTTATAACCGCAATAGAGATCGCCGCAGCCCGGAAAAACGGCCATGCTGTTGTGCCCGAGGTGTGCATCTATTTTGAATACCAGCTTTACAGGGGAAACAGGACACACAAGTTCAATGCCGAGCATTTCGAGGCATTCAGGTCGGTAAACTACCCTGTGCTTGCCCATGCAGGGGTTCATATAAAATACAATGAAACAGCCATTCAAAAGCCGGTTGGTAAAGAGTTCAGGGTGTTTGCCAACCTTGATACCAATATCGCTATACTGAAGATTTTCCCGGGAATAAACCAGGGTGTTGTTTCCTCCATTTTATCAATAGAGGGCCTGAAGGCAGTCGTACTTGAAAGTTATGGATCCGGGAATGCCCCTACCTGCGAATGGTTTATGGAAGAGGTGCGAAATGCTGTTAAAAGGGGGATCACGGTGTGCAATATCAGCCAGTGCAGGGGAGGTGCAGTAATACAGAACCAGTATGAGACAGGCCGCTGGCTGGAAGAAGCGGGAGTCATTGGTGGTAATGATATGACTACGGAAGCAGCCGTTACCAAGCTGATGTACCTTATGGGTAACGGCTACTCCGGCAAGAAGCTGGGTGAATATTTTCAGAAACCCCTCAGGGGGGAGGTTAGCCAGATGTGAGCTTTCAGTTCTTTTCCTTGTAACACTTCTCTTCGTGCATGAAGGGGTAGCGGAAATCAACAGGAGGGTTAAAGGTCTCCTTTACCGAGCGGGGGTTGATCCAACGCAGCAGGTTAAGGTAACTCCCCGCCTTGTCGTTAGTGCCCGACATCCTTGATCCTCCGAACGGTTGCTGGCCTACTATTGACCCTGTTGGTTTGTCGTTGAAGTAAAAATTACCGGCTGCATAACGAAGCACCTGGCATGCTTTTACTGTTGCATGTCGGTCCTTTGAGAAGATTGCACCTGTGAGGCCGTAGAGAGAGGTCCTGTCGCACAGCTCCAGTGTCTTTTCAAAATCACTGTCCTCATATATATAGACAGTAAGGACAGGCCCGAATATCTCCTCCTCCATTGTGACAAAATTGGGATCAGTGGTTAGAATGACCGTTGGTTCAATAAAGTAACCGTTGCTCTTATCCCCGCCTCCTCCGAAGATTATTTCAGCCTTGTCTGACTGGCGCGCCATGTCAATATATCCCATAATCTTGTCGAAGGCTCCCTCATCAATAACAGCATTGACGAAGTTGCAGAAGTTCCTGACATCTCCTTTTTTTATCAGTGATATGTTATTGTCCATGCTTTTTTTGATCTCCGGCCAGAGTGATGTTGGGATATACGCCCTGGAAGCAGCCGAGCATTTCTGGCCCTGGTATTCGAATGCACCCCTGACAAGGGCTGTTGACACCTCTTCCACATCGGCAGAAGGGTGGACCACTACGAAGTCCTTTCCCCCGGTTTCTCCTACAAGCCGGGGATAGGAACGGTAGTTTTCCAGGTTTTCGGCAACCGTTTTCCAGATATGGTTAAAGGTGTTGTTGGACCCTGTAAAATGCACTCCTCCGAGATCACTGTGTTTTAAAACTATGTCGCCTATCTGGCTGCCGCTGCCGGGTATAAAGTTTATGACACCCTCGGGCAGGCCTGCTTCCATGAATATCTTCATCAGGTAGTAATTGGACAGCAGTGCTGTTGATGCGGGTTTCCAGACAACGGTGTTGCCCAGCACCACAGGGGCAAGTGAAAGGTTTGAGGCTATTGCGGTGAAATTGAACGGGCTCACCGCGAACACAAAACCCTCCAGCGGCCGGTACTCTATCCTGTTAAGGTTGCCCCTTTCCGAGTGGGGCTGATCATCATATATCTGGGAAACATAATGTGCATTGAAACGGATAAAGTCGATTGTTTCAACAACTGCCTCTATCTCTGCCTGGTATGCATTTTTGCTCTGTCCAAGCATAGTGGAGGCGTTCATCAGGTACCTGTACTTTGTGGCTATCAGCTCGGCAGCCTTGAGGGTAATTGACACCCTTTCAACCCAGGACATTTCAGCCCACTGGCGGTGTGCCTTAAGTGCTGCTTCAATTGCCATTTTGACCTCTTTCTCCCCTGCCTTGTGATAGGTGGCAAGTACATGCTTGTGGTCATGGGGCATTACCACCTTTCCGGTGTTACCTGTCCTGATCTCTTTACCACCTATTACCAGTGGTATCTCAACCTGGGTGCTGCTCTGTCTTTCAAGTTCGGCCTCAAGGGCTTCCCTTTCCCTGGTGCCCCTGGTATAGGACAATACCTTTTCATTTTCCGGGCGTGAATAGTAAAACTGTGCGTTGTTCATGACATATATGGTTTTTGATTATTTCTTAAAGGACTGGCATCTTACTGATGCTTAACAAAACAGTATGCTTAAAGGTTTAATACCCTCACTTATTGGCAGGAGAGTCAAAATTCTTTACAGTGATTCAGCCTCTTCCTTCTCAATAACCTTTTTTGAGATGCGTATGCTTACCTCATAGAGTCCAAACAGCGGTATGCCTACCATTACCTGGCTGAAAATATCTGGAGGCGTGATAAGTGCGGCCAGCGCAATGATGATCACAAAGGCGAGTTTCCTTTGCTTGCGTAGAGCTTCAGGGGTCACTATTCCTGCCTTGCTGAGGAAGAATATGAATACCGGCAGTTCGAACAGCAGGCCTGCCGCAAATGTGATAGTTGTAACTGTCGTGATAAATGAACGCAGTGCTATCTGGTTTGCAACAAGTCCGCTAACCTGGTAGGATCCCAAAAAGTTGATAGAAAGGGGAACGATCAGAAAATAGGCGAACAATATGCCAAGCAGGAAAAGCCCGGAGATAATCAGGACCGCTCCCCTTGAGCTTGCCTTCTCCCTGGGTTTCAGACCGGGCCGTATAAACCTCCAGACCTCCCAGACAATATAGGGTACCGAAACGATTATCCCTGCTATCAGTGAAACCAGTATGTGTGTGGTGAACTGCCCTGCCAGTTCAATATTGATAAGCTGAACCGGCTCTGCATTAATACATAGGGCTGGTATTGACAACTGCTCCGAGAGCCAGCAGAATGCCCTGTTTGTTAAGAAATAGGGTTCCTTTGGGGCCAGTATTATCCGGTTGAACAGAAAATCCTTTGATATGAATGCAATCGCGGCAAAAACAAAAACCGCAATTGCTGAACGGATCAGATGTCCGCGCAGCTCCTCCAGGTGGCCCCAAAACGTCATGGTGCCATCAGGCGGATCCGGGTATCTGTCTTTGTTTTCAGGCAAGTCAGGATAATATGTTTGGTTTACTGGCAATAAAGAGTGCCAACAACAAAAATAACCTAAAATGGAACATAAAAAAACCCGTATACATCGCATACGGGTAAACCCTGTTTAAATATAACCGGTCAATTATGCCGGTGAAAGGATCTATTCCGGGTGAATTGCCTCGACCGGGCAAACATCTGCACATGCACCGCAGTCTGTGCATACATCAGGATCAATTTTATAGATATCACCTTCAGAAATAGCATCTACCGGGCATTCATCAATGCAGCTGCCGCAAGCAGTACAATCTTCATTAATTACGTAAGCCATCTCTATTCGATTTTTATGGTTTCTAAAATGGTTAACTGCGCTACAAATATAACTTCTTTATTCAAACCCGGAATGCTTTTTTATGACCGGCAAATCAATTTGTAATTGATTTAAATAAAATTACCATTATGCAAAAACCAGCCCTATTCTTTCCTGTTACAAAAAAAGTTATGAACTTTGGGGGCCATATACATTTAAACTATATCTTCGCAACGAATTATTATTTCTCTGTCTCAACAAAAATTTTCTAAACGTTATGGTACAAAAAAATGCTGTGCGGGAACTGGAAGATGTCGTGGTCAAGTTTGTTGGTGATTCCGGCGACGGTATGCAGCTCACAGGGACATTGTTCTCTGATGTGGCGGCACTTGCCGGCAATGACCTTGCAACATTTCCCGATTTTCCTGCCGAGATCCGCGCACCACACAACACCATTGCAGGTGTTAGTGGCTTTCAGATGCACATGGGCAAAAGAAAAATATATACCCCGGGTGACATGTGCGATGTACTGGTAGCAATGAATCCGGCTTCACTAAAAGCCAATATGAAATGGGTAAAACCTGGTGCCACCCTTGTTATTGATACTTCAACATTTGATGAAAAGGCTATAGAGAAGGCCGGCTACACCCTGAGTCCGCTCGAGGATGGCTCGCTGGACGGATACCAGGTGATAAAGGCCCCTGTCACCGATCTTATAAAGGAAGCACTTAGTGATCTTGACATTGATAAAAGGCTTGCAGAAAGAACAAAGAATATGTTTGTACTTGGGATCCTGTTCTACCTTTTTGAACGCGATCTTGAGCTCCCGCTGAACTTTATAGGCAATAAATTCAAGGATAAGAAAAAGGTGGTTGAGGCAAACCAGACTGCACTGAAGGCAGGATACAACTTCGGTGAGACCACCGAAACGATCAGGGTAACTTTCAGGGTTGATCCCGCACCGCTTGAAAAAGGTTTATACCGTAACATCACCGGTAATGTGGCAACCGCATGGGGGTTGCTGGCAGCTGCCGAGCGCAGCGGACGCACATTGTTCCTGGGATCCTACCCGATCACTCCGGCAACAGAGATACTAATGGAGCTTTCAAAGCATAAGTCACTTGGCGCAAAGGTTTTTCAGGCCGAAGACGAGATAGCGGGTATCTGCTCTGCCATTGGGGCCAGCTTTGGTGGACACATGGGTGTTACAACCACTTCAGGACCCGGGTTGTCTCTGAAGAGCGAGGCACTCGGGTTGGCGGTTATCACAGAGTTGCCGCTTGTTGTGGTTAATGTGCAGAGGGCTGGTCCCTCTACCGGCATGCCCACAAAAAGCGAGCAGTCAGACCTGATGCAGGCCCTTTTCGGGCGCAACGGCGAAAGCCCGCTGATGGTAATGGCGGCCTCAAGTCCGGCAAACTGTTTTTATTATGCATACCTTGCATCCAAATATGCCATGGAGCATATGTGCCCGGTTATACTGCTTACAGACGGTTATCTGGGCTTCGGGTCAGAGTTGCTGAGGATCCCTGATGTCAATGACCTGCCCGCCATCAATCCTCCAATGGCAGATCCCAATGACCCGAAATATAAGCCATATAGCAGGGACGAGAAGACCCTTGTACGCAAATGGGCCGCTCCCGGCGTGGAAGGATTGCGTCACCGAGTCGGAGGCCTGGAGAAGACAAATATTGACGGGAATGTGTCGACCGACCCACTTAACCATCAACTGATGGTGAACATCAGGGAAGAGAAGATAGCCCGCATAGCTGATTACCTGCCACTTCTCGAGGTGAACGGTGAGCCGGAGGGTGATCTTTTGGTAGTCGGGTGGGGAGGCACAGAAGGAGCTCTCACCTCTGCAGTGAACCGCATGCAGGAGGAGGGGAAGAGCATAAGCCATGTACAGTTCAATTATATTAAGCCGCTTCCGAAGAATACCAGGGAGGTGCTCTCTTCCTTTAAAAAGATTGTTGTGTGTGAACTGAATAACGGGCAGTTTGTGAACTATCTGCGCATGATGTTCCCGGAGATCCCGTATAACCAGTTCAACAAGGTGCAGGGTCTTCCCTTCCATGTACAGGAGCTTACTGATGAATTCACAAAATTATTGGAGGAGTAAAAAATGATCAATTATAATAAGGTAGAAAAGTCGCCGGTAGAACTCAGTAAAAAGGATTTTGTAAGTGACCAGATGGTAAAATGGTGCCCGGGTTGTGGTGCACATGCCATTTTAGCCGCGGTAAGCAATGTCTTTCCGAAAATCGGCTATAAAAAAGAGAACTTCGCCATGGTATCCGGTATCGGATGCTCCTCGCGTTTCCCATATTATGTTGACACTTTTGGCTTCCACGGTATACATGGCCGTGCTGCCGCTATAGCCAGCGGCCTGAAGGTAGCAAACCCCGGGCTGAGCGTTTGGGTGGCAACAGGTGATGGTGATTCAATGGCAATCGGAGGCAACCACTTTATTCATGTTCTAAGGCGAAATATCGATATCAACATCCTTTTGTTCAATAACCGGATATATGGGCTGACAAAGGGGCAGTTCTCCCCGACAACACCAATGGGGTCGGTTACCAAGACATCTCCGCACGGTACCATAGAACACCCATTCACGGTTTCAGGTCTTGTGATGGGGTCCCAGGGCACTTTCTTCGCCCGTGTCCCTGACAACAATGTAAAGCTGATGACGGAAGTTCTTTATGAAGCTGCCAAGCACAATGGTACCGCGGTTGTTGAGATACTGCAGAACTGTATTATCTTTGCCGACAAGGTCCACGATATGGTAACGAACCGTGAAACAAAGGAAGATCGCCAGGTAATACTAAGGCATGGTGAACCGGTGATTTTCGGAAAGGACAGGAACAAGGGCATTATACTTAAAGGCACCAGCCTGGAGGTAGTTGAAATAGGCAAGAACGGCATTACGGAAGACGACATACTCGTACACGACATGTATTCAACGAATCCAGGTATACAGCGCATGCTTGGATGGATGAAGGCACCGGATTATCCTGTCGCAATGGGTGTAATACGTGCGGCTCCGTCAGAAAGCTATGATGATCTGGCTGAAAGGCAGATAGAGACCGCAAAGAAAACATCTGATATACAGTCGGTCAATGACCTTTTGCGCTCCGGTGAGACCTGGGAGATATAATCAGGTTAATTATTGACCAGAAGAAACAGGGTCGGATGAAAATACTGATGGTCCTTGACCGTGAGTTCCCGCCCGATATAAGGGTTGAGAACCAGCTGGAGGCACTCACAGCCGCAGGCCATCAGGTAGGTATAGCCTGTTTTACAAGGGAGGGCAGGCCGGTGGTCGACACATACCGGAATGTTACTGTTTTCAGAAAACCCGTCGGAAAGTTTATATATAAGTCCAGTGTGGGCTGTCTCCGTTTCCCCTTCTACTTTTCATTCTGGAGGAAATTTATCTTCAGCCTTTTAAGGGATCACGAGTATGACGCTGTCCATATCCATGACCTGCCTCTTGCCACAATAGGTAATGAGCTGAAAAGAGGGTACGGCGTCAGGTTCATTCTTGATATGCATGAGAACTGGCCCGCACTGCTTGATGTGGCAGATCACACCAGGTCATTGCCGGGCAGATTGTTGTCATCCGGCAGGCAGTGGAGGGAGTATGAGACCAGGATGTGCCGGCAGGCGGACAAGGTTATCGTGGTCGTCGAAGAGGCACGGGAGAGGCTTTCCGGACTTGGGGTTGCTAAAGAGGATATTTCTGTTGTATCAAATACCCTGAACAAAAAGAACTTCATAATGCCCGGGCAAAAACCCGACCCTGACTGCCTGACCCTGTTTTATGCCGGGGGTATAAACAGGCACAGGGGTCTTCAGGATGTTGTTATAGCGTTGCGCGATGTGGTATCGGAAAAGCCCGTACACCTTGTTATAGCCGGTGACGGCAACTACCTGGAAAAACTTAGGCAGACAACCCGCAATCAGGGTGTGGAAGATCTTGTTAGTTTTAAGGGGTGGCTTCCCTTCGGTGAAATGAACCATCTTATGGGTAAAGCCGATATCTGCTTAATTCCCCACAAAAAGAGTGAGCATACAGATTCTACCGTTCCCCACAAGCTGTTCCAGTACATGTATGCTAAAAAGGCTGTAGTGGCATCCGACTGCCTCCCCCTGAAAAGAATAATTGAGCAGAACAGCTGTGGTTTAATATACAGTTCCGGCAACACAAAAGAGCTTGCCGGGTTAATTTCCCGATTGGCATCTGACCCGGTTTTAATAAGGGAGATGGGAGAAAAAGGGCATGATGCGGTCAGGGAAAAATATCTTTGGGAGAAAGATGCCGCCACCCTGGCAAGGATATACAATGGGGAAGAACCGCGGTAAAATATAGCAAACCAGGCATAAGCATATGGGTATCGTTCAGCGCGACAGTATCAGGGTAAGCATTATCTCTTATGCGGGTGCTGCAATAGGCTACCTTAACAAGATATTCCTGTTTACAAATTTCCTTCTTGCCGAGGAGGTGGGGCTTGCCAATCTGATGGTTACCCTGTCGCTGATATATGCGCAGGTATCTGCACTGGGAGGCAGAAACATAGTACTGAGATTTTTCCCGTTCTTCAGCGCCACCAAAAAGCAGCAACATGGCTTTTTGGCCGGGATAATGGCACTGGTACTGGGTGGCTTTGCGGTCAGCACTCTTTTGTTTTTCCTGCTAAGCAAGCCTCTTGCCCGGGTTTATGCAGATTCAAGCCCCCTGCTGGTTGAATATGCTGTCTATGTTGTTCCCATGGCCCTTGCCACACTGTTTTACAACATATTCGAGTCTTATTTGCGCTGCCTGTTCAGGAATATCCTTCCCACAATTGCCCATGAACTGGTTCTCAGGATTGCCGTTACACTGGCGGTAAGCTTTTATGCAGCCGGGATTATTGGCTTTGATGCATTTGTCTTATTCTATGTTGGAGCATACTGTGTTCCCGCAATGATGCTTATTGTCTATTCATTGTCACAAGACCTTGCAGGCCTGACCCTTTTTGTTCCATCCCTGTTCAGACGCCTTGGTCGCATAATGATCGTTTACGGGCTGTTTTCACTTATGAACAACCTCAGTGGCTTTTTACTGGTAAGTTTAGACTCGCTTATGGTTGCCGGAATGATAGACCTGGGTGCTGCCGGGATATATACCACCATGGTCTTCCTTACCTCGGTAATGCTGATCCCTTACCGGTCGATGGTCAAGGTGGCGGCCCCCCTTGTCGCTTCGATATGGAAGTCAAAGGATATGAGCAAGATGCAGGAGATATACTCAAAGGCCACTTCGGGCAACCTGGTCGTGGGTGCGGCCCTTTTCATGCTCCTGTGGGTCAACCTGGACTCGATCTTTGATTTCATGCCCGCGGCATACAGGGAGGGACGGTATGTATTCCTGCTGCTGGGTGCCGGAAAGCTGTTTGATATGAGCGCGGGGCTGAACTCCACAATACTGACCACCTCCCGCAAATACAGGTTTGACCTGTTTTTTACAATTGCTATGACAGGCTTTGTCTTTGTTACCAACCTTTTATTTATTCCGGTGTGGGGAATTGAAGGTGCCGCCCTGGCCAGTATGCTTTGCCTTGTGCTGTTTAATGCACTGAGAGTGGTGTTTATACGCTATCATTTCAACATACAGCCGTTCAGGGCCGTACACCTTGCAGTGCTGTTGATTATGGCTGTAATAATGTATGTTTCCGGGCAGGTTGAGAAACTGCCAAATGTC
>PWNY01000193.1 GCA_003557805.1 Bacteroidales bacterium
GAACAATATATACGGCGTGGATATCGACATGCAGGCGGTTGAGGTGACGAAGCTCTCCCTCCTCCTGAAGGTGCTTGAAGGCGAAAACGAAGAGACGATATCAAAACAGCTGAAACTCTTTGCAGAACGGGCACTTCCCTTCCTGCACAGAAATATCAAATGCGGCAACTCACTCATCGGCCCCGACTACTACACCGGACAACAGACCGACGCCTTCGACACGGAAGAACTATTCCGCGTCAACGCTTTTGACTGGAACGCCGAATTCCCTTTCATCAAAAACGACGGCGGCTTCCACGCCGTCATCGGCAATCCGCCTTATGTACGCCAGGAAGGACTCGGCCAATTCAAACACTATTTCGAAACCCATTACGACGTCTATCAGGGCACTGCCGACCTGTATGTGTATTTCATCGAAAAAGGCGTGTCTTTGTTGCGCCCCGGCGGCCTGTTCTCCTACATTGTCGCCAATAAATGGATGCGCGCCAACTACGGCGCATCCCTGCGCCAGTGGCTCACCAACCAGCATATTGAGGAGATTCTCGATTTCGGCGACCTGCCCGTTTTCAAAGGCGCGACCACCTACCCCTGCATCCTGCGCATAAGCAACGCGACCGCAACCAAAACATTCAGCGCCGCAACCCTCGACACCCTCGAGTTCACCAGTCTCAACGAATACGCCCGCTCCAAACGGTTCCATGTCAACACCAAACACCTCTCCGGCGATGCATGGACCCTCGTGGATGAACGCGCCCGGAACCTGCTCGACAAGATACGCAACGCAGGCACACCCCTCGGCGAATATGTCGGTGGGAAGATATACCGCGGCGTGTTGACCGGACTCAACGAGGCCTTCGTCATTGACGCCGAAAAACGAAATGAACTCATCCAACAAGACCCCAACAGCGCACAACTCATCAAACCCTTCCTCGCCGGACGCGATATCAAACGATACGCCACCCCCACCAGCGAACGGTATCTGATCTTCACTCGGCGCGGCGTAGATATTAATGCGTACCCCGCCATCCGCGACCACCTCGCCCAATACAAACAACAACTCACGCCCAAACCGCCCAACTGGAAAGGCGACAAATGGCCGGGACGCAAAGCCGGCGCGTATAAGTGGTATGAGATTCAAGACTCCATAGACTATTACCAAGAGTTTGAGAAGCCGAAGATCATCTATCCCAATATTTGCAAGCAACCTGAATTTACGTTTGATTCGTCAGGTACATATACAAATCAAAAATGTTTCGTAATACCAACGGAGGATAAATACCTGTTGGCTATCCTCAACAGTTCTACCGTATTCTTTATGTTTCGTCTTATCCTGCCAAAACTACGCGGGGATTTCTATGAACCCAGTTATGTCTATTTCAAGACATTCACCATCCCCATTCTCGACCTATCAAAGCGAACCGACAAAGAACGCCACGACCGCATAGCATCCCTCGCAGAACGCCTGCTGACCCTGCACCAACAACAAACCGCCGCCACCACCGACCACGAACGCACCCTCCTCGAACGCCAAATCACCGCCACCGACCGCCAAATAGATCAACTCGTCTACACCCTCTACGGATTAACCGACAAGGAGATTGCACTGGTGGAGGGAAGGGAATAGAAATGACAGAGGAAGCGATAAAGCGAAATTCATGTTCCATATTCAAGTACAGGGATCCGGCCGTTCCAAGAATCTTTTATAAGTATCGAACATGGTCATTAACAGATCCCACCGGCAATAGAATTCCAAATGAACAACATCAGCGCATTCTTAAACGCTGCGAAATATATTTTGCATCAGCGTTGGATTTGAATGACCCATCTGAAGGGAAGAATCCTTTAAGGTACTATCTTCTTACAAAAGCAGAGCGGCTGCAGATTTTAGAAAAATATGTTAAAAAAGATTTTCCTCGAATGAGGAAACATGAAGTACGTAACTATGCAAGACATATTATGTCATTTCGGCATTGGGACGACAAGAACAACATGGAGAAGGTGCGAACATTTATGTCCTTACGAATCGGCATATTCTCTGCAAGCGAAAAACACGATGACAACCTGTTATGGACACACTATGCAGATTCACACAAAGGTTTTTGTGTAGGTTATGATGCAGGCGTTTTTGATCACTATTGCCGCGCACTTGTCCGCAACCTCCCATCTGATATAACGCCCATGCTCATAGCGTGTCCTATGAGTTATGCCGATAAAAAGCCTGTACTTATCCCAAGACGATGGGAAGATAAAGTTATCGGTTCGCTATTGACAAAAGCAGAAGAATATGCCTATGAAAAAGAAGTCAGGATATTTGATATTAACGGCGCACGACGCCCTATGACTCTGCCGCCACAGGCTATCAAGGAAGTTATATTGGGGTGCAAGATTTCTGAACAGGATGAGTCCGAGATAACTGAAATGCTTCGGGATAAGATGCCTCATGTTCAAATAATCAAAGCACAAATGAGGGATGATTCGTTTAAACTTACATTTGAAGAAAAAAAAAAGAAATGCATGTGAATTCTCATCATAACAGCGATTATTTACTTGGCATTATTAATGAACTTCGTAAATTACCTAAAGAAACTGAATGGGTTGAGTTCAAACAGAATCAGGCCGATCCACACAAGATTGGTGAATACATTTCCGCCCTGTCAAATTCAGCAGCATTGCTGGGCAAGTCAAGTGCGTTTCCCTACTCGTTCCCAAATTCCCATTTGGGAACGCACTCTCTCTTGAAATTCTATTTCCTCTTACCGCGCATCACTTGTCAGCCCCACGCCCTGGCACAGAGGCTGCAAAGTTGAACTTTGCCAACTATTGGGTTCCCAAATCGGAATTTGGGAACCAGCCTTTAGAGGCCAGGGGCGGGGGACAAA
>PWNY01000315.1 GCA_003557805.1 Bacteroidales bacterium
CCAGGAAGCCGTAACCGGTAAGCTTAAGGCCAAGGAAGTTAAACTCCACGGGTCCGCGGTTCTGGATTATAAAGATCAGTACCACAAGGGCGATCAGTATGTTGACCACCCAGAAAAAAATAGGCTTGCTTTTCTGTTCCATATTGCACAGGGTTTTTCAATCTACTCAAAAATAGTTATTTTTATCGATTGATTTCCCCGGATGGCTTTTTTTGTTTTTAATAACCTAAATTGAATACCGATGAGACTTACCAGCTTTTTGCTTCTTGCCGTCTTTGTACTTGCTGCCCAGGTTGGTGCCGCACAGCAGAAGGTCTTTGACTTTTCGCAGGAAGAGGTTATATCAAGATTAAAGGATGATATCTACACCCTTGCCTCCGATGAGTTTGAGGGGCGGGATGCCGGCACCGAGGGCGAAAAAAAGGCGGCTGAATATATAAAGGATAGGTTCAGGGAGGCAGGGCTGGAGCCCCTGTTTGACGGCTCCTTTATCCAGGAGTTCCCCTTCCCGGGGCAGTGGCAGCTGGGTGATGACAACTATTTTACCTATGGTGTGAGCACCTATGAGCATGGAGAGGACTATTTTGTGGTGCCCGGATCGGCCAGTACAAGTGTGTCGGCACCATTTGTCCATGTGGGCCACGGGTTGTCGGAGTTGGCAGAGGTGGAAGGCTTTGATGATTATGCAGACTATTGCGACTATGCCCTGCACAGGGATGTTGAGGGCAAGGTCCTTATTATGGAGATGTATATGCCGGATTATTTCAGTGATATTGGTGACAGGCAGATGTTCCAGCTGCTTTTCCATAAGATTGGTGTTGCACAGGAAAGGGGCGCTGCCGCGGTAATGTTCGTCAACACCAAAGAAGACAGGGAGGACCCCCCGGAAAGCTTCAGCCTGGGGCGTTTAACGGTAGATATACCGCTGATATTTGCATATGACAATGTGCTGCATGACATGATGTCGGACCAGGACCTCACTGTCGAGCTGGAGGTGGATATAAACCGTGAGGAGCTTATAAGCCGCAATGTGGCCGGATATATAGATAACGGTGCTGAATACACCGTTGTCATCGGTGGTCACTTTGACCATGTGGGCTGGGGTTCCAGGGGTTCAAGGACACCAGATGCTAACGCCATCCATTACGGTGCAGATGATAATGCCAGCGGAACAGCCGGGGTTATTGAGGCGGCAAGGTATATAAATGCCAGTGGCGACTTTGGCAACTACAACTATATCTTCATGGGCTTCGGGGCGGAGGAGAAGGGCCTTATTGGCAGCCGCTACTTTACCGACAGCGATGCTTACGATATGGAAAAGATAAACTACATGTTCAACCTGGACATGATAGGACGGCTGGAGGACAATAACCTTACCCTTATAGGTACCGGCTCTTCGCCTGAATGGGACGGCCTTATTGACAGCCACGCACCGGGGCATTTCAATATAAGGAAGAGCCCGGGAGGCAGGGGAGGCTCCGACCACACCTCATTCTATGTAAAGGATATACCTGTTATATTCTTCTTTACCGGGATACATGATGACTACCACACACCTGCCGACACACCCGACAAGATAAATTATGAGGGTGCCCGGCAGATACTTGACCTTATGCTAGATATGGTAAGGACGCTTGAGGGCCGTGACAGGCTGGCCTTCTCTGCAGCACCGGAATCCGAGCCCAGCAGGACAAGGGCTGACGGGGTGACCCTGGGGCTGATGCCTGACCATACCTTCCAGGGCGAGGGCCTGAAGGTGTTGTCGGTATCTGACAACAGGCCCGCAAAAAGGGCCGGCATAGAGGACGGGGATGTGATAATACGTATAAACGACATGGAGGTAAAGGAGATACAGACCTATATGGAGGCCCTTGGCAGGCTCAGTGAGGGAGACAGGGCCAATGTTACTGTTATGCGTGAAGAGAATGAGCATACCCTGGAGGTGGAGCTTTAAAAACAGATAAATAACGAAAGGGAATTATGCGGGAGGTAAATGTAGCCGTAATAGGATCGGGCAGCTGGGCCACGGCCATAGTGAAGATACTTCTGAATAATGTCGAGAAGGTGAGCTGGTGGGTCAGGGAGAAGGAGATTGCCGACCATTTGCAGCAGTACGGCCACAACCCCCGTTATATGAGCTCATTGTCATTCAAAGTACAGCGCCTTGATGTGACCCATGAGCTGAACCGGGTCCTGAAGCAGGCCGACATACCCATATTTTGCATACCGGCGGCATTCCTTGATAAATCGCTGGAGGGGCTTCACTCTTCCCTGCTAAGGGGCAAGCCGGTGGTCAGCGCCATCAAGGGGGTGATACCCGGGCATAACGATATAATCGGGGATTATTTTTACAAGCGTTTTGGTGTGCCAAAAGAGAACTTCGTGGTGGTGAGCGGGCCCAGCCATGCCGAGGAGGTTGCACAGGAGAAGCTGACCTACCTTACGGTTGCATCGGAAAACCGCCTCAACGGGGCGGCTGTTTCGGGACTGTTTGACTGCCGGTACATACGTACCAGCCTTACCGATGATATATACGGGACACAGTATGTGCCGGTTCTTAAGAACATAGTGGCCATTGCAAGCGGTATATGCTCAGGCCTGGGATATGGCGACAACTTCCAGGCCGTACTGGTCTCCAATGCAATACAGGAGATAGAGAGGTTCATGAACGCTGTAAGGCCCGGCAGCAGGGATATAAATAAGTCGGTATACCTGGGCGATCTGCTGGTAACCAGCTACAGCCAGTTCAGCCGCAACAGGCGTTACGGCCAGATGCTGGCCAGGGGCTACAGCCCCATGTATGCACAGATGGAGATGAACATGGTAGCCGAGGGCTATTATGCAACCAAATGCATCATGGACCTGAACGGCAAATACGGCGTAAGGATGCCTATACTGGAGGCGGTTTACAATATACTCTACAACAACTCCCCTGCCACCAGTGAGATCAGGATGCTGGAGAGTAAAATGTCCTAGAAGAACTCCATGGTCTCACGGGTGGTGATCTTCTCGCAATAGTGGCACTTGAGCCTGGTATCCTCCTTGTCAACCACGGTGAACTTTGCCCTGACCTGCTCCTTGTTGGTGATGCAGTTCGGGTTGAAACACTTTACAATGCCGTTAACCTGGTTGGGGGTTTCAACGATCTTCTTGCTTGCCACCTGAAAATCCCTTATCTCGATAATTGAGGCATGGGGGGCGACAAGGGATATCTTGTTGAGCTCTTGTGGCTCAAAAAAGCGCCCGCTTACCTTTATGATCCCTTTTTTCCCGTATTTTTTGCTCTCCAGGTTGGTGGCAAACAGCACCATATCCTCGAAGGCTTCCAGTTTGAGTATCCTGATTACCTTGAACACGGCACTGGGGGGTATGTGGTCTATAACGGTACCATTCTCAATTGCAGAAACCTTGAGTTCCTTGACCTTTTTCTTTTCCATTTTCTATGTGTTGATTTTTGGTTTTTTCTTATTCTTTTTCTTTTTTTCTCTTTCTCTTTCTCCTTCTCTTTCTCCTTCTCCTTCTCTTTCTCCTTCTCCTTCTCTCTCCTTTTCTCTCTCACTCTACCCTGCTACTTAAGCCCCAGAATTGATGCGATCAGTGCCTGGCGTACGAAAACTCCATTGAGTGCCTGCTCAAAATAGTAGGCCTTCGGGCTTTTGTCCACGTTTATGTTGATCTCGTTCACCCTTGGCAGTGGGTGCAGTACCCTGAAGTTCTCTTTGGTGTTCTGGATCATCTCGTAGCTGAGGTTATAGGAGTTCTTTATACGCTCATACTCCAGTGGGTCGGAGAAGCGCTCACGCTGTATCCTTGTCATGTAGAGAACATCAGCATTGGGTATTACATCCTCAACCTCGGTGTACTGGTGGTATGCAAGCTTTCGCTCCTTGATGTGCATCTTCACGGAACTGGGCAGCTTGAGCTCTACCGGCGAAACAAGGTGGAAGGTGGTGTTGTAGTTACAGAGTGCTATCACCAGTGAGTGTATTGTGCGGCCATACTTCAAATCACCCACCATTGCCACGTGCAGGTTGTCGAGTGTTCCCTGTGTCTTCTGGATGCTGTAAAGGTCCAGAAGGGTCTGAGTTGGGTGCTGGTTGGCCCCGTCACCTGCGTTTATAATGGGCACCGGCGATATCTCCGAGGCGAAACGGGCACTGCCCTCCACCGGGTTGCGCATAACTATAAGGTCGGAATAGTTTGCAACCGTAAGTATGGTGTCGCGAAGCGACTCCCCCTTTTTTACGCTGGTGTTGGACGCCTCTGAGAACCCCACTATCTTACCTCCAAGTCGGTTTACGGCACTCTCAAAGCTCAGCCTTGTCCGGGTAGAGGGCTCAAAGAAGAGGGATGCTATAACATAATCCTGGAGGATGTTTTGCACGGGCTTTTTTTCAAACTCCGCCGCCAGCTCCAGGATGCTCAGTTGTTCTTCTTTGCTGTAATCGTTGATCGATACCAGGCTTTTGTTTTTCATCTGTTCTTTGTTTTGTTAATTTATTAATGAAACATACGGGCAAAAAAAAGGGGCCGTTGAGGCCCCAAATAGATTATTTACTGCATCCGCAGTCGCTGCGGACAAGGTTTTTCTTTTTCAAAAACTCGCAGATCAGATCGCAGAGATCTGGTTTACCAATCTCCTGCAGTTCATAACCGATCTTCACCGTTGGCTTTTTGATCTCTATCACCCTGTTTATGTCTATGGGTGTTGCTATTACCACGAGGTCACACGGGGTGTTCTCGATGGTCTTCTGCAAATCCTTCTTCTGCTCGTCGCTGTAACCCATTGAGGGAAGCACCGGGCCGAGGCCGGGGTAGTTCTCGAAGGTCTCGCGTATCTTGCCTACTGCATAGGGCCTTGGATCCACCAGCTCGGCAGCGCCGTACTTCTGGGCGGTGATACTGCCATAGTTGTGCTTTATCTCCCCGTGGGTTACAGTGGGCCCCTCTTCGATCACAAGCACCTTCTTGCCCCTTATCAGCTGGGGTTTGTCAACAGTTGTAGGTGAACATGCATCCACCACGGTTGCACCGGGGTTGACCCTGGCAACGTTGTTCCTTACAAGCTGAAGGTCGGCCAGATCAGCACTCTCTATCTTGTTTACCACCACTATGTCGGCTATCCTTAAGGTTGTCTCTCCCGGGTAGTATGTAAGCTCATGGCCTGCCCTCTGGGGGTCTACCATGGTTATCATCAGATCGGGCTTGTAGAAGGGAAAGTCGTTGTTGCCGCCATCCCAGAGGATAACATCTGCGTCCTCCTTCTCGGCCTCCCTGAGTATTGCCTCATAGTCTATACCGGCATATATAACTGTGCCGCGCACCACGTGGGGTTCATACTCCTCCATCTCCTCTATGGTGCAGTCGTGTTTTTGAAGGTCATCTATGGTGGCAAAGCGCTGTACGGCCTGCTTTACAAGGTTGCCGTATGGCATTGGGTGGCGTACCGCTACCACTTTCACCCCGTGTGACCTTAAAACATCGACTATGCGCCTTGAGGCCTCGCTCTTACCTCCGCCTGTACGTACAGCACCGGTTGCGATTATTGGCTTTGAGGATTTGAGCATGGTGGAGTTAAGACCCAGCAGCCTGAAATCGGCACCAGCGGCATTGATCACCGCTGCAAGGTTCATTACCTGGTTGTAGGAAACATCCGAGTAGGAAAACACGCATTCGTCAACCTTGTGGTCCTTGATGAGCCCGGGCAGGTCCTCTTCCGAATGTATCGGGATGCCGTCGGGGTAGAGTTCACCTGCCAGCTCTCCCGGATAGACCTTGCCGTCAATGTCGGGTATCTGTGCCGCAGTGAAGGCCACAACATTATAGTTACTGTTACCACGGAAATAGGTGTTGAAATTGTGAAAATCACGGCCTGCAGCGCCTATGATGATCACGTTCTTTCGTTTATCTTGTTGCATATTATCTGGATTTATTTGAATTTGTTATATATATAGATTAGATTGAATTCTGCGGGAAAAAGTCACACAAATTTACTTGTTTCTAAATTTTAAGCAATCATTTTTAAAAATTTTTCCCTGTAATAAAAAAAAGAAAAATTTTGCTGCTGTAAAAAAAGTTTACTTAAAAATTTGACAGACGGCTATAAACTGTCTTTAAACTAAGGGTAAAATTGGATTTTGTTTTGAAAATTCAATTATAATACTTATCATTGCCGCTCCTTGCTTATTTCTTGGGCAGGTTGGGTTTTTACATTCAAAATATAAGTATAAGCATCTGTAAATTAAAAGTTTGTATTAAGACCAACTTTAAATTGCACCCTTCAAATGAGACCCATAACGGACCCCGGTAAAAAAGAGAAGATACTGGAGGCCTATTTTAACTACTATAACGCTTATTCCGGCAGGAAGTGGGAGAATATGCTCTTCGCTTTAGCCGATGGTTTTACCATGTTCGGCACCGGTGTCGATGAGCTTTGCAACAGTCCTGAAAAGGCATTTGACGTACTAAAGAGGGAGTTTAAGCAGGCACCCTCCTCGGTTAAGTATGATATTAAAAGCCTTAATGTCTACGAGGTCAGCGATGATGTGGTGCTGCTGATGGTGGTAAAGGATATGCATGTTACAGGCCAAAGGCAGAAGTTCTGTTTCACTGGTAACCGCGCCTCCATTATCATGAAAAAGAAGGGGGATGAATGGAAGGTCGCACATGGCCACTGGTCAATGCCCGACAAGGATATAGCAGAGGGGGAGAGCGTGCCCTACAGCCTGCTTATGGAGCGTAGCAGGGAGCTGGAGGAAAAGGTGGCCCAGAGGACAAAGCAGATAGAGGAGCAGAAAAAACAGTTGCAGAACCTGAATAAAACCAAGGACAAGCTGTTTTCGATTATTGCGCATGACCTCAGAAACCCATTCAACAGCATACTGGGCTTTTCTGAAATGCTTTACAGGAACATTGGCATCTACGACCATGACAAGATGAGGGAGCTGCTGGAAAATGTTTACAACCAGGCCAGTGCTACCTATGAACTGCTGGAGAATTTGCTTAACTGGGCAAGGTCGCAGACAGATATGATAACATTCAGCCCCAGGGAACAGGAGCTTGTGCCGGTTGTTAAGCAGATCACCAGCCATATGGAGGTAATGGCTGAAAACAAGGGCATTGAGCTTAAAAATAATGTTGAGTCCGGGTTTAAGGTGTATGCCGACCGCAACCTTTTGCAGATAATCCTGCGCAACCTTATCCACAATGCATTAAAGTTCTCATATAATGGCGGCAGCGTTGAAATAACCTCAGAAAGGGCGGCTGATGGTGTAAAGGTGTCGGTTTTGGACAAAGGCTCGGGTATAGATAAGGATGTTATCGACAGGTTAAGGAATGGCATTACAATGGATACGGTGTCAGGAACGGCAAATGAGGTGGGAACCGGCCTGGGCCTGATACTGTGCAGGGAGTTTATCGGGAAGCACGGAGGCACGCTTGACATTGAGTCCACCCCCGGTAAGGGTAGTTGTTTCTCATTTACCTTTCCTGACAAAGCTGAATAGTTTAGCTTTACATATTTTATTACCTAAATCTTTTCCAGCTATGAAAAAGACAACGGATCCGGTTCGCCGGCAGGAGATAACTGACTTTTATCATTCCTTTTACGGGGCATACAGCAACAGGGAGTGGGACACAATGATCACCTTCCTTTCTGAGGGGATAACGGCCATCGGTTCTGGGCCAGATGAGGACTGCACCAGCAGTGAAATCGTTCTTGAAAGGATGAAAAGGGAGTTTGAGCAGGCTCCCGAACCTGTAAAATACAGTATAAAGAAGCTGGAGGTATTCGATATCTGCCCGGATGCTTCGCTGGTAATGGCAATAAAGGACCTGGAGCTTAAGGTAGAGGGCAAACCGGTACACTTCATGGATAACAGGACCTCCGCAGTGGTGGTTAAAGAGAATGGCGGCTGGAAGCTGGCGCACGGCCATTTTTCACAGCCTGATATTTCCATGTCCCAGCAGGAAGGGGAGAGGCTCAGGGAGAGGAACCGTGAACTTGAGAACGAGGCTGAAAGCCGCACCAGGGAGTTAAGCCTTCGCAACGAGGAGCTGGAGAAGATGAACGATATCAAGAACCGCCTCTTTTATACCATAGCGCATGACCTCAAGGGGCCCTTTAACAATATAATTGGGTTTTCACAGCTTTTAAACGAGAACATTGAGGGCTACAGCCAGGAGGATATACGTTCCTCCATATACCAGATCTACAGGCTGGGGCGCCGTACCTTTGATATGCTGGAGAACCTGCTTTTCTGGTCCAAGGCCGAGACAGGCTCACTTGACTACCACCCAACCTACATAAGACTGATACCCTTTGTTGAGGAGGTAAAAAGATACCTTTCTGCAGAGGCAAAGGATAAGGAGCTAAATATTGAGTATGACATTCCCTCTAACCTGGTTGCATATGCCGACCGCAACCTTCTGAACACCATTTTGCGCAACCTGCTGCACAATGCGATCAAGTTCAGCAACACCGGCGGAAATATCCGCATAACCGCAGAATCTGGTGACTCTGAGGTGTTGGTGTCGGTGGAGGATGAAGGTATTGGTATTGATGAACAGCTCAGGCAGGAGCTTTTTGATGGCATGTACAATGAGAGCAGGAGGGGAACATCCATGGAGAAGGGTACCGGCCTGGGGCTGGTGCTATCAAGGTCCTGTGTTGAACGGCATGGCGGGCGGATATGGTTCGAGAGTGAAAAAGGCAGAGGGAGCAGCTTTTTCTTTGCCCTGCCAAAGGTGATGCCCAAGAGTGTGGATGAACTCTTCAGTGAAGAGGATCAGGAGTTCTGATTAATATCGTGCTTTTCAATTTTGCGGTCAAGGGCCTGGCGGGTTATGCCCAGCATCTCTGAAGCCTTTGACTTGTTGAAGCTGCTCAGGTGCAGTGCCTGGGTTATTGCTTTTTTCTCAAGCTCCAGGAGGTTGAGATCCTTTTTTGCGAGCCTGGTCTCCTTGCTTTCGTTGTTGTTTCTGGATCCAATGAAATACTTCATCTTGAGCACCCTCTCGTCGCACAGTATCATTGCCCTTTCCACCATGTTCCTGAGCTCTCTCACATTACCCGGGAAGTAATACTCGGAAAGCTTATGGTAAACTGCATCGTCAACATCCACCACCTTCTTACCGAAGTCCCTGGCAAACTGCTTTGTGAAGTAGTTTATCAGCTCGGGTATGTCTTCGGGCCTCTCCCTTAATGGTGGGATGTTTATGGTAAATGAGTTGAGCCTGTGGTAGAGGTCATTGCGGAACTCCTTCTTCTCCACCTGTTCGGCAAGCTCCTTGTTGGTGGCTGCGATTATCCTAAGGTCAACACTAATGCCCTTTTTGATGCCTATCTTGCTTATCATCTTGTCGTCCAGTACTCTTAGGAACTTTGCCTGAAGGTTAAGGGGCAGTTCTGATACTTCATCCAGAAAGAGGGTGCCGTTCTGGGACACCTCGAACCAGCCCTTGGTGCTTTCGTTGGCACCTGTGAACGCCCCCTTTTTGTAACCGAAGAACTCGCTTTCAAAGAGGGTTTCCGGTATGGCCGAGCAGTTGACGCAGTGGAAGAAGTTGCTGCGGCGGTTGCTAAGGGCATGAACGCTGCGAGCCACCAGCTCCTTGCCTGTGCCGCTCTCACCGGTTATAAGCACCGTGGTGGTTTCGGTCTCGGCAACCTTGGCGGCCATTGAAATTACATGCTTTATATCCGAGCTTACCCCTATGATGTCAACCGAGAACTTCTCCTTAAGAGCCGACTGTGCATGCTTGTAGTTTAGCTCCACGTTCTTTATCTTGTCCTGGAGCTCCTTGAACGTGGAGGTACGCTTTATCACGTTCTCAAGGGCGGGGTACTGAAAGGGCTTGTTCAGAAAGTCTGCGGCACCTGCCCTGAGGCAGTCTATAACCGTCTTCATATCACCGTGACCCGTTATTGCAATGGGTGATACCTTTGGGTATTGCTCCCTAATCCTTTTTATCACCTCAACACCGTTCATCTCGGGAAGCCATATGTCTACAATGGCAACATCTATATCGTTTTTTTCCAGTATGGTGAAAGCTTTTGAGGGGGTCTCGGCCGACTGTGTGCTGTAGCCCGACCTGTTCAGGATACTGCCCAGTTCTTCCAGGTATGCAGGTTCGTCGTCGAGAAGAAGTACATTCAATCTATCCATTTTACGGGGGTTCTCGGTGTTGTGGAATAAAATGGAGTCACTAACTTCCAAATATAGTCAATTTATCTTAAAAAAGTACGCAGCATGTAAAAAAGTGTAAAAAAACTATCTTTTTTACATCTATGCAGTTTAACAAAATAATCGCTGTAAAGTTTAGGGGGCATCTTTATTTATTCTGGCTGGATTTTTCCTGCAACTCTCTTTCCTTCCTGGCCTTGTTCAGGATCCTTTCATAGTCCCGTGGCGGGGCCTCAGGTGTTATTACCAGCTCATCCAGGTGCTTGAAGTATGTTTTGCTTATGGCACCCGTTGGGTCAAATATCTCCTTTAGTTTATCCTTGTTTATTGGCTTTGGCACACAGGCGTCAATGGGCAGGCGGGGGCAGTACCTGCTTCCTGTTAGCGGGGAGTCGGGATATTGCATTGAGCAGGGGTCAATGGCATGGCAGCCCGGGTGGGTGCACACTCCCTCAAAGTCCCAGTAAGCTGTTATCAGCACAATCTTAAAAGGGGGCCTGGACATGCCCTTCCACTGGTAGTGCTGGTTTATCTGGTTTATGAACTGAAGCCCGTTTGGTTCCTCCATGCACAGGTCAACAAGCAATATGTCGGGAGATTTGTGGGGGTTTGTCTTAAGGCGGAACAAACCCATTGACGGGTCGGAATACTCCGATATCCTGCAATCCCTCAAATATCCCTTAATATATACCGAGGTCAGCTTTAGAAAAATCTTGTCATCATCAACCGACATTACCTCCAGTGGCCTTCCCATAATCTTTGCTTTTTGTATTTACTATAAACTATAATTAGATAATATATCTACTATCCGGCAATCACCGATACGTTCAGGTCATTGTCGGCAACCATGTAATAATGGTTCTTGGCGTTCATGAGAAGTACCTTGAAGACCGCTGTGTCGTCCTTCAGCTTTTCAAGCAGGGAGTAAAATGTGGAGTTGCTATTATCAACCACAATTATAAACTTCTCCTTGCTGGTCTTCTCAATAAGCTCAAGCGCCTCCTCAAGGCCTTTGGCAATCTCACAGTTATCCCCTGTAAAGCCTTCAAGCTCCGGTAAGGGATCCTCCACGGTATTGCCAATAACCAGTATTTTCATGCGCCGTTATGTTACAAAACACTTATTGATATTAGCATATATTGGGCCAAAAAAAGTAAAATGATAATAATCAGCAGGGTAAGCTTTCTATAAAGAAATAAAACAATTATAAAAATGCCCGTAAAC
>PWNY01000182.1 GCA_003557805.1 Bacteroidales bacterium
CCATATATCTAATAAGTTTGTATCTTTACTGGTTCTGTTACCGGGCCCTATGCCCATTGTAAAACCTCCTGCTATGCATTGTATTAACCGGCGGCTTACATAGTATGATCAGTACTCCCAAAATAGTACGCCTGTTTCATCATACCGGGGAGCTTTATGAGGCTTTCCGGAATTTCTCCTCCAATCACCCCCATGCATCCTGGTTCCAATCAGAGCACTTTTATAGTTTCGCCCGCTGCTGGCCCGAGGCTGAACCCGTTCTGCTTGTTGCCCTCAAAGGCCAGCAACTCCGTGACCCGGGTAAAAGGTACAGCAGGCCAGCAGATAAGAACATCATTTCACAAGAGAAAGAAACCGGTGTTGCCACCGGTAATATAATTGCAGGTTCACTGCTTGCCGTAATCATCCGTGAACCAGTGCCCCGCAAGTACTCCTTCTGGCCCCTTAAAGGAATATATTCGGGCCTTACTTCAAGAACTGTTGTTTACGGCGGCCCATTACTGTCAGAGGGTACCCGGCTTGAAAAGGAACTTGCGTTTAAGGAACTGATTGATGGTTTGCAGGACAATGTAAGGGCACACTCCCTTTTTACACAGTTCCGCAATCTCTTCGACATATCGGCCTACAAACCCATCTTCTATGATCGCGGCTTTAAATACCACGACCACCTAAACCTGGTGGTTGACACCTCAAGCTATGAAAAGGCCTGGATGGGTATGAGCAATAGCCGCCGCCGCCAGGTTAAAAAGAGCCTAAATAACGGTGCCGTGGTAATAGAAAACCCCTCACCCGGCCAGATCGACCAGTTCTATGACCTGCTCTCTGAGCTTTATACAAAAAGAGTACGCAAACCCCTCCCTTCCCGTGAATTCTTCCACCTTCTTCTGGAAGGTAATGTTGTTGAAAAAAAAGACAAGACTGAAAAGAAATCAAAGGGAGATAATACGCCATGGACTTCAAAGACCATCCTGATATCTTACCAGGACAAGATCATAGGCGGTATCGCATGCCCCCTTATGCCCTCCAGGGTGCTTTACGAATGGTATGTATGCGGCCTTGACAAAAAGTATAAAGAAAAGGAGATCTACCCCAGCGTGCTCGCCACCTGGTCTGCTCTCCGCCATGCATATATGAGCGGTATACCGCAGTTTGATTTTATGGGTACCGGTGTTCCCTTTGAAAGTTACGGGGTTCGTGACTTCAAGGAGAGGTTCGGGGGCACCTCCACAAATTACGGCCGCTTCTCAAAAGTTAACAAGAAGTTTAGGTACTTAGCAGCAGAGCTTTTCTACAATATATTCCATTTGAGAAAATCCAACTAATAAACCCTGTAAACCCTTTTAAACCATCTATAATCCTTTAAACAGTGCTACAATGAAACTACCCCTTCTTTTCCCGGTGTTAACTCTTTTTATCTCTCTCATTGCACCATTTAGTGCCACTTCTTTCAGTAATGAAAGGGAGGCTATTATTTCTGAAAACTCCATTACCTATGCCGGCAAACCTGCCCAGCTTACAATTGCCAGGGTATCGGATCTAACGGTCGAGATAAAACTCTCCCCCCTGGGCAGTGACGGTAACCCCGTTCCAGAACCCTTTTCAGAGGTACTTATAGACTACACCCGCGAGAAGATATTCTCTGCCGGTTATATTGAGGAGCCGCAAAGGATAATCTCCGGTGAACTTGTCATTGACATAAGCCCCTCTCCGCTTAGCATAATTGTAAGCCGCACTGACGGCACCATAGTGCAACAACTGGAGCTTGACCCCGGGAGCGGTACCCTTAGCTTTGAAACCCAGGCACCCGTATATGGCCTTGGCCACGGCGGCCCCCAGTTTGACCGCAGGGGAGAGGTGCTGCCCATGAGAGACGGCTGGGGAGTTTATGAAAGACCCACACACGGCTCCAGGGTGGCAGCCCCCATGCTCATGGGTGCAAACGGATGGTCTATGTTCGTGCACCACCCCATCAGCAGCGATAATGTCTTTGATCTAAGCACGGACAGGGGCAGGTTTGTACCGGATGAAGAAAAACTGGACGTACCCCTTAAATTCTTTGTTACCGCCTGGCAGAAGCCCGTAGATGTATTTACCCAGTACCGCCTTATTGCAGGCAGCACACCCATGCCACCAAAATGGGCCCTTGGTTATATGCAATCACACCGCACACTTGACAGCAGGGATGAGATACTGCAGGTAGCTTACAACTTCAGGGCAAGGAACATTCCTGCCGATGCAGTTATCTACCTGGGTACCGGTTTCACCCCCTCGGGATGGAACAGGGGCCACGGCAACTTCGAGTTCAACGAAAGCGTGTTCGATGACCCCGAGGAGATATTCTCGGAACTAAAGGAGCTTAACTTCAACGTGGTACTGCACACCTACTCACCACCTGAAGGACTGCACGGCTCATCCATGGAAGAAGTATCGGACGACCCTGTGCATATTCGAAACTACTGGCTGGATTTCCATGAAGATGTATTCAACCTGGGCGTTGACGGCTGGTGGCCTGACGGAGGGGAACCCCTCTCCTCTGAATCCCGCGTTGCACGCTACCGCATGTACTGGGAAGGCCCCCTGTACAGCAGACCCAACACCAGGCCATGGAACATAAACCGCACCGGATACAGCGGTGTACACCGCTACGGAGGCTGGCTGTGGTCAGGTGACCCCGACTCATACTGGAAGACCCTTGAGACCCAGATAGCAGTAGGGCTGAACCATGTGGTAAGCCTTACTCCCTTCTGGGGTGTGGACATTGGAGGCTTTTTACCCTCGGTGGAACTTACAGGCGAGCTGTACGTGAGGTGGTTGCAATTTTCTGTGTTTACGGCCTCAATGAGGGGGCACGGGCGGGCATGGC